>CAZESW010000085.1:0-3366 GCA_964514795.1 uncultured Alistipes sp. | reverse complement strand
ACCGATGCGAAATTAGCGAAATTCTGCTCCATGAACTCTCTGTCGCGACTTGCCGCCGTGTCGGCGAAATCCATCGCGTCCCAGAAGTGCATCAGCAGGTATTCAGCCCGTTCGCGAGGCGTGCGCAGTGTCGGCGGAATGCTCGGCAGCGGCAGTTCGCGACCGTCAGTGAGCATATCGGCTACGGCCGCCTCGGTCGCCGTATTGCTGCCGGAAGCCGAGATTATCGACAGAGCGGCCGCAACCGACAGAATATTTATTTTGAGAATCGCATGTAATCGCATTACCGGTGACGTGTTGATTTTCTGCAAAAATACTGATTTTCTGCAAAAATACGCAACTTGCGGATGAAATCTGTCGTCAAACCCGAAACGCAAACAGGCAGCCACTCGCAAGTGTCCGCCTGTCTGTCGTTTATGCTTATGCGTTGAAAATGTTTTTTTTATTTCTTCTTCGTTTTCTGTTTTTTCAGCCACTTGCCGTCTTTGGTGATGATTCGGATGAAAACCTTGCCGTCCCTCTTGTCGATATTTACATTGGAGATACAGCTGCTGTCGAGCGTTTTCAGTGCCGATGTCTTTACAGTTTTCCCGTTCACGCATACAACGGCATTTTTCAGTTGCGAATAGTCGGCAGGGTCGAACGTCTTCGTGGTTACGCGTATTACGCTCTCGCCCGAACTTTTGTCTACGACCATGCTCTCGATTTCGGACGAAATGGAGTTGAGCTCTTCGGCAGAGATTTGTTTGCCGTTCAGCATAATCTTGGAACCGTCGAGATGCTGTACGGCATCGCTCGCTTTGCTGTTCAGGATGATTGTGCCCTTTTCCGATTTGAAGCCGATCTGCGCAGGAGTTACGGTCGGGGATGCGGTCTTCGTGCTGCCGCTATCGACCGTTGCCGCACCCTTTTTGGTCGCAACGATTACCACGCTGTGGTTGTCGCTCTGCAACTCGTAGCCTGCATCCTCCGCCTGTTTGCCTTTCAGTACGGTGATGCTCTCGACTGTCGTGGGATTAATCTTTTTCAGTACGTCGTATTCGACCTTCTTGCCGTCGATGTAGACCGACATTTCGTCTGTTGCGGAACTGTTGCCGCCATTGATGACTACGGTGCGAACCTTTTTCTCGGACTGTGCCGTACCGTTGTCGGCTTTGCGGACGGTTACGACGCTACTTTTCAGCGTGTCGGTGCTGTTTACGACCTCCGCGATTTGGATGTTCGACGAATTTTGCATAATTTTGTCCTGTTCTTGCGGAAGAACATAGACCGTACGGGCGAACGCACCGAGCGAAAGCCCGACGAGCGGCAGCATCAGCAGGGCCTTGCCTGCACTCCACCGCGATGACGGTTTTTGTAACATCATAGTGATACGATTTTTAAGTTTACTGTGATTGAGGCAGTTGGCGATTGTTTGCAGACGTCCGCCAACTGCTTTCTTTATAAGAAGCATCTGATACTCCTTTATGTTTATGCCCGATGCCAGTACGGCGTCGTCGGCTTCGTATTCATGCAGTGACTGCAATTCGCGTCGCAGAAGCCACAGCGCGGGATTGAACCATTGCAGACAGCCGACAATATCGACCGCCATAATGTCCCACGAGTGGCGGAGGCGTATATGCGCCGTTTCGTGTGCGATTATTATCCGCCTGTCCTCCTCGGCATCCTTCGCCGAAATCACGATGTGGTTCATCCAACTGAACGGCTTCGTGTCGTCTCCGACGATTGTCAGACAGATGCCGTCGTCGGTTGTCGAGGTCGTTCCGGAGGCGATAACCCTGCGCAAAGACGCAATCGAAAATATCAGTCTTGCGACGGCTGCCGCCATTCCGAGCAGAAAGACCGTGCAGAGTATCGTTTTGCAGTCCAATGCCTTTTCGGTGACGGTCTGCACATCCGTAATTTCGGTAATATTCACGGTCGGAATTGCCGCGGCGACAGGCAGTTCGCGCTCTACGGTTATGCGACACAGCGGCAATGCGGCGGAAACGGCGATAACCGAGAGCAGAAGCATACGGTTGAAACGGTGGAGCGTTTCGCGGCTGAGGAACAGTTTGTAGACGAAATAGAATCCCGCCAGACATGCGCCCGACTGCAACAGATATATGATGATGTCGTACATGCTCGCTACAATTTACCGTTCTGCACTTGGCGAATCAACTCTTCGAGTTCCTCGACCGTGATTTTTTCGTCCTTGACGAGTGCCGAAACGGCATTCATGTACGAATTCTGGAAATATTTGCCCACGATGCTGCTCAACGTGCCTTTCGAGAACTCCTTGGCAGAGATGGCAGGGTAGTACTGATAGGTGTTGCCGAATGCCTTGTGCGACAGATAACCCTTCGCTTCGAGCGAACGCACCATCGTCGAAACGGTGTTGAAATGCGGTTTCGGGTCGGGGTACAAATCTACGGCTTCGCGAACGAACATCGCGCCGTTCTCCCAGAACAGCGTCATCAACTCCTCCTCCTTGCGTGTCAGTTTTTCCATAATCGCTTTGTTTTTCGGGCGGATAAACCGTCTTTCGGATTATCCGTACTGCAAAGGTAACTAAAATTTTTTCACATGCAACTATTTTTTATAGTTTTTCAACTAAAATTTTTAGTTTAGCGATTCGCGAGGAGGGGTACCTATTTTATAATATGGACCTTAGGGTCTTTAAAGTCCTTAGGGCCTATAACCGACGCCAAACCGAGGGCAGAGCCGAATTTGTTCGGACTATGCCGAGACGCGAAGGAGGAAAAAACCGCGAAAGCGGAATTAAGACCTGCTTCAGAGGTGCAGAATGATATCCGAAACAGTCTATGCAGGGCTGTGGCGATCTACCGCTGTCGAAAACTACCGTGCGAATACCCGTTTCGTCATCCTGAGTGTAACGAAGGATCTAATTTCCAATCCGGATGAAACAGATTCTTCGCTACGCTCAGAATGACGGGAGAGGTGTTCAGAATGATGAAAGAAGGAAGCAGAATGACGAATACACAACGGTAGATGCTCACGTCGTTACGCTCCTCAGCATGACGCTTTTTAATCGATTTGGTGTAAAATTGTATATCATTGCCTATATTTTTTGATAAATTTCATTTGACCGAATCTGTCTCGTTCCGATGTCGTTTTAACCGTTTCTTTCGGCAAGTTAAGAAAATTACCTAATCATCATTCAATGCCTAATAGCATAAAAAAACAGAAGTTTCTTTGAAATGCATTGCTAATATATAAGATTCTTTTACAGCAATAATGTATATAAGTAGATTACCATCATTATTAAAAAGTGAGAAATATTTAAATTTCCTGCTGTTCATCTAATCAATAAAGACTTTCTCAGGATGCCAATTTAGAACCTCTTCTGCAATCCAAACGCTATCT
>CAZESW010000084.1:0-6974 GCA_964514795.1 uncultured Alistipes sp. | reverse complement strand
CTGCTCAACTCGATGCAGGAGTTCAACGAGCGTTGCGAGGCCGAAATCCGCAACGGCGAACGCGAGGAGTTCGAGAAGGCGTCGCTCGACGAGTGGATGCAGAGCGTGATGCTGATGACCGACATGGACGACGACGAGCCCGAAAGCCGCAACAAGGTTACGCTAATGACCGTCCACTCCGCCAAAGGTCTGGAATACAAGTATGTTTTCATCGTCGGCTGCGAGGAGAACCTATTCCCGTCAATGCGGGCGATGGAGACGATAGAGGGGTTGGAGGAGGAACGGCGATTGTTTTACGTCGCCATCACCCGAGCGAAGTGTTCGGCGACGCTCTCGTGCGCCGAGATGCGTTTCAAGTGGGGCAACATGGAGTTCTCGCGTCCGAGCCGCTTCCTCTCCGAGATAGACAGTCGCTTCGTCGATGCCGACTTCGACGTCAAGGAGTCGCGGCGCGGGACGGGGCGTGTCACTGACGACAGCGACCCGAACGAATCGGCTATCGACGTTCTGCGCAAGCGGTTCGATGTGCGTTACCAGCAGAAGCCGGCCCGCAGGCCCGAGGACGAACCGCGTCGCAAACCCGAGATACAGGTGCAGCGGCCGCAGCAGCCGACGTTCAATCCTGCGACCATGCGCCGTGTGAACGTTTCGGCAGGCGCTCCCGCGGGAGACGGCACACCGTGCGGATATACCGAGGGCGACCGCGTCGAGCATATCAAGTTCGGCCGCGGACGCATAGTGCGCATAGAGCCGATGGCGACCGACAACAAACTGGTTGTCGATTTCGAGCAGTTCGGCGAAAAGACGCTTCTCGCACGGCTTGCCAAACTTAAAAAACTGTAAATAAATGTCATCGCGAGGACCCGCATTCTGTTTGCCGGCTGATACCCGAAACATTCCATGCGGGGCTGTGGCGATCTACCGCTGTTTTAGAAACATAACAGATACCCGACAAAATACGCAATGGTAGATGCTCACGTCGCTACGCTCCTCAGCATGACGATATTATAATGATTAATACGAATTCGACCATGACCCGGAAAGAACGATACGAAGGCATAATAGGCTGGTTCTCGGAGAACATGCCGGTAGCCGAAACGGAACTGCACTACGAAACGCCGTTCCAACTGCTCGTCGCAGTGATTCTGTCGGCGCAGTGCACCGACAAGCGGGTGAACATGACCGTACCCGCCCTTTTCGAGGCATTTCCTACGCCGCAGAAGATGGCGGAGGCGACGGCGGACGAGATTTTCCCCTACATCCGCAGTATCTCCTACCCGAACAACAAGGCGAAGAATCTTGCGGCGATGGCGAAGATGCTGTGCGCCGAATTCGGCGGCGAAGTGCCGGGCGACATCGACCAGATGCAGCGCTTGCCGGGTGTCGGACGCAAGACCGCCAACGTCGTCGGCGCCGTAATCTGGGGCAAGGAGGTGATGCCGGTCGATACCCACGTATTCCGTGTTTCGGCGCGAATAGGACTGACCGTCGGAGCCAAAAATCCCGTGCAGACCGAACGCCAGCTCGAAGCGGGCATCCCGTCGCACCTGCTGCCGATAGCCCACCACTGGCTGATTCTCCACGGCCGCTATGTCTGCACCGCCCGCGCCCCGAAGTGCTCCGAATGCGGCATACGGACGTGGTGTGCCGACTTCGCCAAACGCGAAAAGGCCGCCGCAAAAACAGTCGGAAAAGTCGCAAAAATGATTGAAAAGGAATGATTTTGCGCAGATAACGCTTTTTTTACTATCTTTGTCGGTATGAATATCGACAGTGCCGGCATAGAAAAACTCAAACAGCTGCTCGAAAAGCCGAGCAACGTGGTAATCGTATCGCATACCAACCCTGACGGCGACGCCATCGGTTCGTCTCTGGCTCTCGCCGAGGTGCTGCGCGAATTCGGCCACAATCCGACGTGCATAGTGCCCAACAAATTCCCGTACTATCTCGACTGGATTCCCTGCTCCAAGAGCATCATTATCCACCGCAATGACACCGGGCGGCGGGCGGAACGGGCTATCGCTGAGGCCGATATAATCGTCTGTGCCGACATGAGCAACATGTCGCGGCTCGAAGACCTGAGCAATGCCATCGCGACCAACACCACGGCCGCGCGCGTGCTTATCGACCACCATCTCAATCCCGACGAGCGGTTCGACCTGATATTCTCCTATCCCGATTCGTCGTCCACGGCGTTCATCGTCTACTCGCTTATCGAGCAGGCGTTCGGATTGCAGTATCTGACGCCGACCATAGCGACGCAACTCTACGTCGGCATCATGACCGACACGGGCAACTTCGCATTCTCGAATCTCACGCCGGATTTGTTCCGTGCCGTAGCCGCGCTGACTGAAACGGGAATCGACATACCGAAAATTTACAACAACGTCTATAACTCCTTCACCGAGGGTCGCGCGCGGCTCTTCGGCTACACGATAAACCGCAAGATGAAGACTCTCCTGAAAGGCACGGTGGCTTACATGTCGCTGACCGAGGAGGAGATGCACCGCTACTGGTTCCAGCCGGGCGACAACGAGGGTTTCGTGAACTATCCGCTCACCATCAAGAAGATGAAGATGTCGGCGATGTTCTCGCAGCAGCACGATTTCATCCGCGTTTCGCTCCGTTCGCGCGGCGACGTCGACGTCAATCTGTTCGCCCGACGCTACTTCAACGGCGGCGGACACCGCAATGCTGCCGGCGGAAAGTCGTTCGTTTCGATGGACGAAACCATACAGCACTACATCGACGCCGTGAACGAATATCGCGAGGAGGGGCTGGTATAGACTCAAACTATTGACCGAAACGAAATGTTCAAAACATACCTCCGCCTTTTAGGCTTCGCAAAACCGCTCGGACGTTACGCCGTACCGTATTTCTTCTACGCCGCACTCCACGCGGTGTTCAACACGTTCAACTATGCGATGATAATTCCGATTCTGAACGCGATGTTCTCGGAGGAATTCGCCTACGAACCGATTTACGAAATGCCCAAGCTCGCCTTCAACAGCGAGGGTATGCAGCGGATGCTCAACTACATATACACGATGCTGTTCGGCGAGAACTTCAACATCGCCTACGTCATGGCGATGCTCGCGACGATGCTCGTCATCATGAACCTGTTCAGCAACCTGTTCCGCTATCTGAGCGCCTACACCGTCGAGTCGATGCGTACACGCACGTTGCAGCGCATGCGCAACGAGATGTACGACAACATCATAAACATGCACGTCGGCTATTTCAGCGACCAGCGCAAGGGCGACATCATCTCCAAAATCACCTCCGACGTCGCGATGGTGCAGTTCTGCATCACCAACACGCTGCAAGTCGCCTTCCGCGAACCGTTCCTCATATTCGGCTATCTGTTCCTGATGATTAAGATTTCGTGGGAGCTTTCGCTGTTCTCGATAATCTTCCTGCCGTTCGTCGGACTGCTTATCGGCGGCATCGTCAAGCGCCTGCGCCACCCTGCGAGCCAGAGCCAGCAGCGGCTGGGCGACCTCGTGAGCGTACTCGACGAATCGCTGTCGGGAATCAAGATAATCAAGACCTACAACGCCACGTCGTATGTCGTCGGCAAGTTCCACGACCTCAACTCCGAACTCTCGCGACTGCTCCTCTACATGGCACGCCGTCAGCAACTCGCATCGCCGATGAGCGAATTTCTCGGCATCACGGTCGTGGCGATAGTCCTCATCTTCGGCGGTTCGCTCGTGATGAAAGGTTCGCTCAGCGCCGCAGGATTCATCGCCTTCGTCGCGGCGTTCTCGCAAATCACCCGTCCCGTCCGTGCATTCATCGACCAGTTCGCCAATATCAATCAGGGTGTTGCGGCGGGAGAGCGAATACTCTCGATAATCGACGCCCGCAGCGAAATCACCGACAAGCCGGAGGCGAAGCGTTTCGAGGGCTTCCGCGACAAAATCGAGTTCCGCAACATCTCGTTCTCCTACGACGACTCGCGCGAAATCATCCACGACATATCGTTCGACATCCGCAAGGGCGAAACCGTCGCTCTCGTCGGCCCGTCGGGCGGCGGCAAATCGACGCTCAGCGAACTTATGGCGCGCTTCTACGACCCGCAGCAGGGCGACATTCGTATCGACGGCGTATCTATTCGCGACTACACGCAGGATTCGCTGCGGGCAAGCATGAGCCTCGTGTCGCAGGAAACCGTATTGTTCAACGACACCATAGCCGGAAATATCGCACTCGGCAAGGACGGAGCGACGCAGGAGGAGATAGAGCACGCCGCCAAGATAGCCAATGCCCACTCGTTCATCATGGAGTGCGCCGAGGGTTACGAAACCAACATCGGCGACCGCGGAACGAAACTTTCGGGCGGTCAGCGTCAGCGTCTGAGCATCGCCCGCGCCGTATTGAAGAATCCGGAGTTCCTGATTCTCGACGAGGCGACGTCGGCACTCGACACCGAGAGCGAAAAACTCGTTCAGGAGGCACTGAACACGTTGTTGAAGGGTCGCACGTCGGTAATCATCGCCCACCGGTTGAGCACGATACACAACGCCGACAAAATCATCGTCATCGACCAGGGCCGTATCGCCGAGCAGGGTACTCACGCCGAGCTTATGTCGCGCAACGGCATCTATGCCAAACTGATAGAGATGCAGAGTCTGGCGTAAGGCACATCTCATGCAAACAACAAAGACCGGCAGAAATGTCGGCCTTTGTTGTTTTTAATTAAAAAGTATTTAAGGTTACGCGGCAGGCAGACGTCTGCCGCTCTAAGGTAGATAAGGTAATAAATGATTCGGCGACATTAAACACTTTATCTACTTTATCCACCTTAATCACCTTATCCTTTCGCCGCCCGCGAACAACGCCGCAGATTGCCTGCTATACCGCACCGAATTACTCCTCGTCGGTATCGGTGTAAGCCTTCAATAACTTATCCTGAACATCCGACGGAACCTGCTCGTAGGTGTCGAAACGCATCGTGTAGGTCGCAGCACCCGAAGTGAGCGACGACAGCGTCGTCGAGTAACGGTACAGTTCGGCAAGCGGAACGCGCGCATTCAGACGGTCGAATCCCTTGTCGGACTCCATACCCATAATCATCGCGCGGCGGTTCTGCAAGTCACTCATCACAGCACCCATATACTCGGTCGGAGTGAGAACCTCGACTGCATAGACCGGCTCCATAATCTTCGGTCCCGCATTGCGGAACGCCTCCTTGAAAGCGTTGCGGGCTGCGAGCTTGAACGAGATTTCGTTCGAATCTACCGGATGCATCTTACCGTCGTAAATCACAACGCGGATGTCGCGGGCATACGAACCCGTAAGCGGACCTTCGTCCATCTTCTCCATTACGCCTTTCAGAATCGCAGGCATGAATCGCGCGTCGATAGCACCTCCGACAATCGAGTTGTAGTATTGGAGTTTGCCGCCCCATTCGAGGTCGTACTCCTCCTTACCCTTGATATTCACGGTTATATCCTTGCCGTTCACCTTATATTTGCTCGGCTCCGGCATACCCTCGTAGTAAGGTTCGATAACCATGTGAACCTCGCCGAACTGACCTGCGCCGCCCGACTGCTTCTTGTGGCGGTAGTCTGCCTGAGCTACTTTGGTGATGGTCTCGCGGTACGGAATCTTCGGCGCGAAGAACTCCATTTCGATTTTGTTCTCTGCCGCGATACGGTTGCGCAGAATATTGAGGTGGTGTTCGCCCTGACCCTGGATGATGGTCTGTTTCAGTTCCTTCGAGTACTCGACGAGCACCGTAGGGTCCTCGAACTTGGCGTCGTTCAGTATCTTGCCCAGTTTCTCGTCGTCGCCCTGCACCTTGGCGCGAACCGCAGCACGGTAGCGAGGTTCAGGGAATACGATAGGTTCGATTTCGACCGGAGCGGCGACAGCCGACAGCGTGTCATTGGTGCGTGTGCCTTTCAGTTTCACGGTGCAGCCGATATCGCCCGCCGACAGTTCGGTAACCTTGATACGGTTCTTGCCCGCAACGGCGAACAGCTGCGAAATCTTCTCCTTGTTGCCCGTGCGCGAATTGACGAGTTCCATACCCTCGGTAACCTTGCCGCGAATCACGCGGAAGAAGTTCATCTCGCCGATATGGCCTTCGAGCTGGCTCTTGAATACGAACAGAACTGCCGGAGCGTCGGCGTCGGCCTCGATGAACGAACCGTCGGTAGCAGGGAATGCCGGAGCGACGGTCGGACCCGGAGCGACGTTGATGATGAACTCCATCAGACGCTTCGTACCGATGTCGCGCTTGCCGCTCGTGCAGAACACAGGCATAACCTTGCGCTTCGCAACTCCGATTTTCAGACCCGAACGTATATCGTCCTGCGTCAAAGTACCTTTGTCGAAATACATCTCCATCAGCGCGTCGTCGTACTCGGCAGCCGACTCGACGAGTTCCTGATTGAGTTCCTTCGCCTTCTCCATCTCCTCGGCAGGGATTTCGAGCTCCTCGCGGGTGCCGTTCTCGTCCTTGAAACGGTACATCTTCATCATCAGCACGTCGATGAACGCATTGAAGCCCGCACCCTGATTAACCGGATACTGTACGACAACCGGCTTAACGACCGAATCCGCCTTGATGGTTTCCAGCGCAGCCTCGTAGTTCGCCTTGTCGGCATCGAGCTGGTTCACGACGGCAATCAGCGGCTTGTTCAGAATACGCGCGTAACGTGCCTGAATCTCGTTGCCGACCTCCCAGCCGGTCTGGGCGTTCACCAGCATCACGCCGACGTCGCCGACCTTGAATGCCGAGAAGAGGTTGCCGCAGAAATCGTCCGAACCCGGGCAGTCGATTATGTTGAGCTTACGGTTCATGAACTCCGTAAACAGAATCGTCGAATAAATCGAACGCTTGTATTCGTGTTCGATGTCGGTGTTGTCCGACAGGGTGTTGTTGTTCTCGATGCTTCCGCGGCGGTCGATGACCTTGCCTTCGAACGCCATAGCTTCGGCGAGGGTCGTCTTGCCCGAACCCG
>CAZESW010000083.1:0-7007 GCA_964514795.1 uncultured Alistipes sp. | reverse complement strand
TTGACCGTCGCCGCACCTGCCAATGTCGGTACGGCGGTACAGAGAGTTTTTGTCCGTGCGATACCGATTTTTTCGTAATTAAGGCAGGGCTTTTCGTGAAAATAAATAGTCGGATTTAACTTTTATCATCCGGACGGCTCTATATTGAATAGGAATGTTTACCTTTGAAAATATCGCGAATGGAAAGAGATGAAGAAATCCGACGACTGAAAGATGAAGTTCGGCGGTTGAAAGAGGAGGCTCGGAGTTCGAGAAAAGACCTCGATTTTCTTTGCGATTACTTTTTTCTGTTCGGGGAAGGGAATAATTAAAAATGCAATGAAACCGCTCTGCCGCATAATATTGTCCATTCTGTTCGCGACATGCGCCGTTGCGGCTTACGCACAACAGACCGTCTCCGTTTCGGGCCGCCTTTTCGACAGTGAAAACAACGAAGGAGTGATAGGTGCGGTGATAGAAGTCGTACCCGTCGCCGCTCCCGAAAAAGTGCGCTATTACACATCCGAATATGGCGGCTATTTCAAGATTCCGGCTCTGCGTGCAGGCTCGTACAGGTGTGTGGCTACGTTCGTTGGTTTGGAAGACCGCGAATTTGCGTTCGAGGTGGCATCGCTGCCGATAGATTTGGGCACTCTCGACATGAAACCTTCGTCGATAGGCATCGAGGCGGTCGTCAAGGAGGTCGTTTCGACGCGAACGACGATGGTCGGCGACACGCTGCGGTACAATGCCGACGCATTCAAGGTCGCGACCGATGCCGAGGTCGAGGCGTTGTTGAGGAAGATGCCGGGCATTACGATTTCTGACGGTAAAATCGAGGCGCAGGGCGAGGTCGTCAAGCAGATATATGTGGACGGCAACGAATTTTTCGGCGGAAATCTCCAACAGGTGCTGCAAAGCATTCCGGCACAGGCGGTCGAGCATATCGAAGTTTACAACCGTTTGAGCGAGGCTGCGCAGATAACGGGCGTAGACGACGGCGAGGGCGGCAAGGTGATAAATATCGTTACGCGCCAGAGCCTTTCGAACAGCAGTTTCGGCAAGGTGCATGCCGGTTACGGCTACGAACCCGATGCGGCACGCAACATCGCGTCGAAACATAAATATACGGCGGGAGGTTCGGTGAACATATTTCGAGGCGATGCGCGTGTAACCGTCATGGCTCTCGTAAACAATCTGAACAAGCAGAATCTGACCGACGACGATATGGCTGTCAGCAACAGTTCCAACAATTCGAAGGCTTCGCGCCAGTTCACGGTCAATTCGCAGCAGGGTGTCGCCTCGGCGGAGATATTCGCGCTCAACTACACCGACAAATGGGGTATGCGCAAACGGGCGAAATTCGAGGGCAACGTATTCTATAACCATCTGAATGCCAAAAACGATTTCACCATCGACCGCTGGTATAACGCACCCGCGAAAATAGACACGACGCATTACGACCAGTTCGCCAATCCCGACAACCATACGCTGAAATTCCGCGGCCGTCTGGAATGGAAGGTCGCAAAACGGCAGAAACTCGTCATCATCCCGAATGCTACCTACACGAACAATTCGTCGGTGAACCGTGTCGATTCGACGAGTCTGCGGCGGGGCGAATCGGGCTATCGGTGGATGCCGAGCGGCAACGACGGTTGGAGCCATTATTATATGGTGTCGGCATACGCCCAGTACTCCTACAAATTCCTGCGTCAGGGGCGCACGTTCCTTATGGTTGCGAGCGTGTCGCACTCCGACAGCGATGCCGACCGCAACTATTACTCCAACGGAGCGGGCAAGACGAACAAAAAAGACCCCGAACTCGCGACGATAGGGTATACCTATTCGCGCAAGTTCACCGATACCGAGACGACGACTATCCGTATCCAGCCGACGTACCGCGACCGTATCGGACGCTACTCGACAATCAACCTTTCGTATCGTCTGCAATGTCAGTTGCGAAGCCGCGATTTGCTTGCATATTCTACGGGCGGGGATTATGCAATCGACGAGAACGCGACGCTGAATCCGAAAACCTCGTCGTCGTTCGACGGCGCGTTCACCTATCATCAGGCCGGCGGAGGCTACCGCTATTCGCGCAACCGCAACTGGTTCTCGTTGAGTGCGTCGTATCAGAACTCGCGGCTGTCGAACCACAACCGCTGGACGGGCGGCAGGACGCTGCGGTCGTATCATCATCCGATATACAACGCCACTCTCCAATGGTCGTTCAACAGCAGCAATACGTTGCGTGTGAGTTGCAATTCGGAGGTGAAGGCCCCTTCGCTGTGGACGATGCTCGACATTTACGACGTGTCGAACTCGCAGTATCTATCAAAGGGAAATCCCGACCTGAAACCGTTCGCCGAGCACAACTTTTTCGCCCGATATACCAATATCTCGGCATTGAAGGGAACGACGTTCATGCTGATGGCGAAGGCGCAGCACTTGCAGGACTATATCGGAACGGATATAGTCTACTCGCCCGAAACGATAGAAATCGACGGCAAGAAATACAATCCTATACAACTGACGATGCCCGTGAACCTGAACGGCTACTGGTCTTACGAGGGGCGGGCGAGCATCGGATTTCCGGTGAAATTCCTCGGCTCGAACCTCAATATCTCGCTCGGTGCCAACTACTCGACCGTTCCCGTCGTCGTGAACAGGTCGCCCGACATGATGGACAATCTGACGGGTTACGCCCATCTCGTGCTGGGCAGCAACATCTCGGAGAATGTCGATTTCACAATCGACTGGCGCGGTTCTTACAGCACCAACAAGAGTTCGCTCGCCGTGCTGAACAACGACTATTTCACCCACACCGCATCGGCGAATCTGAAAGTCGTGCTGCCGCTCGGATTCACGCTGGCGACCAATGCGACGTTCACGCAGTATGTCGGCTTCACGAACGGCTACAACGACTGTTTCACGATGTGGAACATATCGGTCGGCAAGAAGGTTCTGCGCCGTCTGGGCGAAGTGCAGTTGTGCGTGAACGACGTGCTGAATCAGAATACGTCGTTCGGACGTTATGTGTGGACGGGATATTCGCAGGTACGCTACAATTCGACGATGGGCCGCTATTTCCTCGTCAAGTTCACCTACAATCTGCGGAATTTTGCGGGAGGTTCGCGTCGTATGCGCCTCGAAAGCCGCCAGAGCGCACCGACCAGCTATTTCGAACAAATCGAGCGCAAACTGAAAGCGTTGAAGTTTTAGAAAAAGTCTTTAACGTCTTTAAGGTCGTTAAAGTCCCTAATTAAAAAAGGCTGTCCGTCGAATGCGGACAGCCTTTTTCAGTACAGTTCGGCTTCGTTACAAAACCTCGTCAGGCATAGGAACGAGTTTGCCCGTAGCCTTTACGACCGGCATCGGAGCCTCCCAGCCGCGGAGTTTGTCGCTCAATACGACCGCCAGTTCCTTCACGATTTCCGGATGCTCGGCTGCGACGTCGTTGCTCTCGCTGATGTCCTCTTTGAGGTTGTAGAGTTCGAGTTTCGCCTCGTGCATTCTGTAAACCAGTTTCCAGTCGCCCTTGCGTACCGCGCTGAGGAAATCGACGTCGTACTGGTCTTCGAGACGCCACTGGTGAGGCATGTGCGATACTACCACGCGCTCAGGGTCGATACCCGATACCGACTCGGGAATTACGAATGCGTTCTCCTCTTTCTGGGTGGTGAGTTCGCCGCGCTTCTTGGCCTCGGCTACCATCTGCGAACCCTTGGTGATGAGGCTTACGAAACTTGTTCCGTCCAGTTCCTGTACGGTCTCGTAGTTCTCGATGCCCGCCAGTTCGAGGATTGTAGGGTAGAAGTCTTCAGGGAATACCGGAGTGTTGATTCGTGCTCCCGCAGCGGTCTTGCCCGGAATGTAGCACATCATAGGCACGCGTACGCCGCCCTCGTAAACCGAACCCTTACCCTCGCGCAGAGGTGCGTTGAAGGTGTGGGCCACGCTGTTTTTCGCAGTGTTGAGGCTGTGTCCGCCGTTGTCCGAGTAGAAGATGATTATCGTATTGTCGGCGATGCCCTTCTCTTCGAGGAAGTCGAGCAGTGTTCCGAGGCTGGCGTCCACGCTCTCGACCATCGACGCATATTTCGCCGTGAGGTCTTCCAGACCCTCGTCGATATATCTCTGATAGTAGTCAGGATGCGCATGTATCGGGGTGTGCACTCCGTAGTGCGCCATGTAGAGGTAGAACGGCTGGTGGTTCGCAATCGGATATTCGAGCGTCTGCAAAGCCTTTGCCGTCAGAGCCTCGGTGAGGTTCGTGCCGGTGTCGTAGAACTCTTCAAGGTTGTTCACCGCCGAATATGTCCACAGACCCGGAGCGTTGCCGAAGTGGTCTTCGCTGAAATAACTGCGAGGCATACCCGCCATGTTGCCAGCCACGTTCACGCAGAAGCCCATGTTGTATGGCGTAACACCCGGGGTTCCGATGGATGCCCAGTGTCCCTTGCCGACGTGAATCGTGTAGTAGCCCGCGTCTTTGAGGTGCTGCACCATCGGAGTAGCGTACTGCGTATGCTCTACGCCAGGTTCAGGACTGATACCGTTGATGTTCCAGTCGGGACGCTCGAAAATATCCTCGTTCGGCTTTGCCGATGCGTTGGAGAAGAATCCGCGCGTACCGCCCGTGAAGTCGGTCGGCGTGTTTTTCTCCGGAGCGGTGAACATCGTGATTTTCTCGTGCGCTGCGTGCATACCCGTCATAAGGCTCGTGCGGGTAGGCGTCGAGAGCGGACATGCGTATGCATTGGTCATGATTACACCCATCTCCGACAGACGCTTCATGTTCGGAGTGTGGATGCGCAGGTTGTTCGGATAGACCTCCTCGCCGTATGCTACCGAACTGTCGAGCCAGCCGTAGTCGTCCACGAGGAAAAAGATGATGTTCGGCTTGTCGGCCTTCTGATTCTGACATGCCGCCATCGGGGCCAACATCGTAAGACCCACAAGGGATTTAGGTATGGACTTCATGGTTTTTTATTGTTATTAGGTAAATTTTATGCGAAGATACTAAAAATAGTAACTATATACAACTTTACGCCAAATAAAGTTAGGTAACCTTCCTGCCGGCTTAAAGACCTTAGAGTCCCTAAGGGCCCTAAGAAACCGGCACTTCCAAACCAAAAGTATTATTTCCTCTTTTTCGGCTTCGGCTGCATCGACTTCATGTATTTAGCCTTGCCGAGATTGATGCCGAGTCCGAAATAGACATTGAGCGATTTCATTGTCATCGGAATCGGCGCGTTGTTGAGTTTCGCATAGCTGCAACCGATATAGTCCGCTCCGAGGAACAGGTTCAGTCCGGCAGGGTGCGCGTTGAGCGCGAAACCGAATACGCCCAGTTTGTTATGGTTCAGGAACGTGTGGCTTACGGTCGTCGTGAAACTGCGTCCCAGTCGGAAATTGACGGATGCCGTCAGTTCGGTATATGAGAACGTCCGGCAGAATTTGCTGTGGGAGAGCAGTCCGAATGCGATGTGGTTGTTCAGGATGTTGTATTCGACACCGAGGTTCAGCGCGCAGTTCAGACGCGATGTGTATTTCCCCGTCGATGGCGCCATAAGAGCATTGAAATCGCTGTCGGAAACGGTTTCGCCCTTGTCGAAATCTATACCTTCGTACTTGAAAAATCCGTTGGCATCGAGATTTGCTGTCGAATTGCCGTTCCAGCAGATGAATCCGAGGTCGGTTACCGCGCCCGAGATGCGCAGTTTGTCGTTCAGCAGACGCACCTCCACTCCGAGGTCGATTGCCGCACCGCCGCTCCTGATGTTTTTCAGGATGTCTGTGTAATCATTGTAAAACAAATTGTTTTTGTCGAACTTGCTGCCGACCTCGTAATCCGAACGTAGTACAGGGCAGTTGGCGCGCAGACTTCCCGCCAGTTCGGCACGCACGGCATCGTCGGTGATGTCGGCGTACATGCTCGTGATGTTGCCGCTCGCATTCGCCGCACCGAGCAGTCCCTTGACGCGGAAACCGACGGTGATGAAATCCACGACCGGAATAGCGAAACCGACGTACGCTTCCAGATAGGACTGCGCCGCCACGTTCGTTCCCGTCAGGTCGTAATGTCCGCTGCCGAGCGTTTTCAGCAGTCGGAACACATCCTTGTTCATCGCCAGTTCGGCATTCGCACGGGCATTGATTCCGGCATTCCAGAAATATTTCTTCGTGTGTCCGCCGAATCCGAGAACGTTCACCTGCGTGTCGAGTTCTATTTTGCCCGTATTCGGCAGATTGCGCAGGAAATCGTCCGTCGAAACTCCCTTGTTGAGGAACGTTACGACCTTGCCGTCGCGTTTGTAGAGGAGGTTGTCCACCGACAGGAAATTGTTGTTGAAAGACACCCCGATGCCGCCCGCTCCCGGAATCTGTATATATCCGCGCGTCGGTGCGAGTGCGGGGTTCATGTCGGTGCGGAAGTACGAGCCTTCCATGAAATATGCGGTCTTTATCTGTGCCGCTGCGGAACCGCAAACCGCGACTGCCGCAAGTAATGCTGTGATATATCGTTTCATGATTTATTCCTCCTCCTCGTTTTCGCCTTCGAATAATTCGTTCAAATCGGCGGTGATGCCGCCCTTGATATTGAGTCTGAGTTTGGCCGACAGCGTCTGATTCTTATTCAGACGCGCGCCGCTCTTCGTGCTCAATGCTTTGAGCGTGAATCTCATGCCGTCCACCTCTTCGAGGCTCTTTATGCTGTTGTCCTCGCCGAGTTTCAGCGCGATGCGGATTTCGCTCGTGCGCACCTCGCCGTCCTCGGAGCCGTATGCCGTGTCGTTGTCCGCGTCTACGACCGCTTTCGCTTTCGCAGGATTTCCGTCGATGTCCAGCAGTTCGGCCGATACTTCGAGGTCGAGCGGGGTGGAGTTCCCGACTGTGGCGATGACGGTGATGTCGCCAGTCGAAATGTTCTTGTCTGTCAGGTCGGAGAACGTGTCCCCGAGTCCGGTCGCCGTATCCGAATAGGAGATTGCGAACCTGTCGCCGAAGACGAACGGAATATCGAC
>CAZESW010000082.1:0-7064 GCA_964514795.1 uncultured Alistipes sp. | reverse complement strand
GTTCGAGCTCGTTAGCCAGCTCCTCCGGCGACGGGGTGCGCTCGTGCTCCTGCTCGAAACGGGCGAAAGCCTTGTTTATCTTGTTCAGCGAGCCGACCTGGTTGAGCGGCAGACGCACGATACGCGACTGCTCGGCAAGAGCCTGCAGAATCGACTGACGAATCCACCACACGGCATAGGAGATGAACTTGAAACCTCGCGTTTCGTCGAACTTCTCGGCAGCCTTGATAAGACCGAGGTTTCCTTCGTTGATAAGGTCGGGCAGGCTCAGACCCTGATTCTGATACTGCTTGGCAACGGATACCACGAATCGGAGGTTGGCTTTCGTAAGTTTCTCCAAAGCCTCCTGGTCGCCCTTGCGGATTCGCTGGGCGAGTTCCACCTCCTCCTCGACGGTGATAAGTTCCTCCTTACCGATTTCCTGCAAGTACTTGTCCAACGACGCGCTCTCGCGGTTGGTAATGGATTTTGTGATTTTTAACTGACGCATCTTCTATTATCTAATTTTTCCTAAAATACAGCCGGTTACTCAACCATGACGTAACTTGCCGCACGACCGTTCGGGTACACGCCGTCGATGGAACGTATCTTCTCCGTCATGGCATTGAGGTCCGAAACCGAATCGACCGCCTTGTCGTTGATATGTGTTATAACGAAGCCCTCTCTCACGCGCGCTCTGTCGAGCAGTCCGCCGCGTTTGATGCTTGCGACCTGCACTCCGCCGCGAATATCGAGCATCTTGCAGAGTTTCGCTCCCGCATCGACGAATTTTCCGCCGAGAACCTCGACGACATCGACATCCTCCTTGGTCAGCAATTCGGCTTTACCGGCTTTATTACGCAAAACGACGTCGAAATGTTTCACCGAATCGCCTCTTTTTACCGATATTTTTATCTTGTCGTTCGGCCGGTGCTTGCCGATTTGCTCGGTGAGGGCCGTTGCCGAATCGATTTTCACGCCGTCGATGTCGGTAATCACATCGCCCTTGCGGATGCCGGCCTCCGAAGCCGCACCGCCGTCCGAAACCGATGCCACGTATGCTCCGCCGACACTCTTTATGCCCGTTTCGTCGCCCATCTGGTCGATGAAATCCTGGTCGATATAGCGGTAACTGATGCCGAGCATAGCACGCTGAACCAGTCCGTACTCCTTCAAATCCATGACGACCTTGCGCACGATACTCTCCGGAACGGCGAACGAATATCCGATATAACTGCCCGTAGAAGACTTGATTACGGTATTGATACCGACAAGTTCGCCGCGGGTATTGACCAGTGCGCCGCCCGAATTGCCGGGGTTCACCGCCGCGTCGGTCTGGATGAACGACTCGATGCGGAATTCGCTCGGAATAACGTCCAGTTTGCGCGCCTTGGCGCTTACGATACCTGCCGTAATCGTCGATTGCAGGTCGAAAGGCGAGCCGATGGCGAGCACCCATTCGCCCAGACGAAGCGCGTCGGAACTTCCGAAAGGCAGCGTAGGCAGATTCTCAGCCTCTACCTTTATCAATGCCACGTCGGTGGTCGGGTCGCTGCCGATGATTTTGGCATCGAACGTGCGGCCGTCGTTGAGTTTCACGCGCAGTTTGGAGGCGTTCTCGACGACATGGTTATTGGTAACGATATATCCGTCGCCGGAAATAATCACTCCCGAACCGCCCGAACGCTGTTCGCGTTTCTGCGGAGCGCCCTGCCCGCCGTAGCCCTGCGGGATGCCGAAGAATTCCAGAAACGGGTCGAATCCCCTGCTGCCGCCGCCGACCTCGACCTCCTGAACGGCTTCGATATTGACCACCGCTTTCACGGCATTCTCCGCCGCGTATGTCAGGTCGGGATACGATTCGGGCGTGTATGCCGTGAAATGCGCACCCGCCGTCGGCGAATGTTCGACCGTGCGGTCGATATACTCGATTTGCGTTTCGGACGACCCAAGACGGTCTGCCACGACATAAGCCGATACGCCTGCTCCGACAAGAGCCGATGCAGCGCATACTCCCACAAACAAAAATGCACTCTTTTTCATAATTCTCAAAGCATTAAATTAATATTCTTATTCACAAAAAGAGTCCGAATTCCCCATAGGCAAAATCATGTTTTTACTGTTTCGGTTAAGATAACGTGTTGCACACTCCGTTTATTTTATCGCTATACGACAAAATTAGTCGATACGGCGAAACATCGTCGACATAGCAAATTTCGTTCCAAAGAGGGAGGGAACGACAATTAAGGTCGTTAAGGTCGTTAAAGTCATTAAGGTTCTGCCGAACTGTCAGTCGCGGCGACGGCGCAGACGGCGGTACTCGGACGGCGATTTGCCCGAACGCTGACGGAAAAATGCCGAGAAGCGGCTCAGTCCGTCGAAATTCAGCGCGTAGGCAATCTCCTTGATTGACATCGGGCTGTTTTCGAGCAGGTCTTTCGCCTTGTTGAACCGCAGTTGAATCTGATACTGTGCCGGAGGGATGCCGACATACTGTTTGAATGCGCGGCGGAACGTCGTATAGCCGACATTGAGCCGTCGGGCGATAACTTCGGGCGACACATTCTCGTCGATTTCGCAGCGCATCATTTCGCGGGCACGGTCTACGATTTCCGCCATCGGCTTGTCGTCGAGCAGGCTGCGACCGTGCTTGAAAAGCATCGAGCCGAGCATGTGGAGCACGATTCCCGACACGAGCTGCTGAAAGCCGCTCCGCTCGGCCTTCGTGGTGCGGAAAATCTCGTTGTAGCACTCCTCGATGCCGAGGCTGTAACCGATATGCAGCAGCGGATTGCGGCGCGAGAAGAACCCCGCAGCCACACGTTCATCCATATCGCCGCCGCGGAATCCGACCCACCATTCGCGCCAGCCCGTATCGGGATCGGGCGCATAGGTGTGCCACTCGTCGGGGAACAGCAGTATTACCGTTCCGCCCGAAACGCGCGTCGGAGCGCACGACGCCGAACGGAACACGCCCTCGCCCTCGACGATGTAGACGAGCTGGTATTCGTCGAGCGTGCGGCCGCTCTTGACGGTATTGTACGCCGACGGATGCGACGACACGGGATAGGGATGACGCGGAGGAACATTCTGAAAGCCGACGGTGGTGCACACCATCCCCCACCGCTCGTCGTGGGCGGTAACCGTCGTATAGATGCTCTCGCACGATGCCTCCGAAGAAATCATATAGCAAAGGTAATAAAAAGTCGTTAAAATCATTAAGGTTTTTAAAGACTTTTGGGCAGCCGGCAGGACATAAATTTGGTTAATCCGTAAATTTTGAGTAATTTCGCGAATCGTTTGCCGGAGTGCGGCGGACGGGCGTAACGGACACCAAATAACACACATCTATAATATAATGAAAAAAGCTATTCAATTCGGAGCGGGTAACATCGGACGCGGATTCATCGGCGCCGTACTCGAACAGGCAGGCTATCACGTCGTTTTCGCGGACGTGAACCAGACTGTCATCGACAAAATCAACGAAGACAAATGCTACACGGTACACATCATGGACGTCGAGTGCGTGGAGCAGAAAATCACCAATATTTCGGGTGTGAACTCGACGACCGACGCGGTTATCGCGGAGATTGCCGATGCACAGACCGAAATCGTTACGACGGCTGTGGGTGTAGTGATTCTGCCGCGCATAGCACCGTCGATTGCCAAAGGCATCGCCGCCCGTCGCAAGGCAGGCATCGAGAAGCCGCTCAACATCATCGCTTGCGAAAACGCCGTCCGCGCATCGTCGCAGCTCAAAGAGCATGTGCTCGGCAACCTCGAAGGCGAGGACAAGGCTTACTGCGAGAAGTGGGTCGGATTCCCTGACTGTTCGGTAGACCGCATCGTGCCGCCGGTACGCAGCGAGAACCCTATCGACGTCGTCGTGGAGGCCTACTACGAATGGAACGTCGAGCAGGCATCGTTCGTCGGAGGCGCGCCGCAGATTGCGGGCATGAACCTCGCCGACAACCTCATAGCATACATCGAACGCAAACTCTTCACCCTCAACACCGGTCATGCGATTACCGCATACACGGGCAAGATGAAGGGTTACGCGACCATCGACGAGAGCATCGCCGACGAAAAAATCTACGCCATCGTGAAGGCGGCGATGCAGGAGAGCGGACTCGGTCTTATCGCGAAATACGGTTTCGACAAGGAGGCGCATTTCAAGTACATCGACAAGATTATAGGCCGTTTCAAGAATCCTTATCTGAAAGATGACGTTACGCGCGTAGGCCGTGAGCCTCTGCGCAAACTCTCGGCGACCGACCGACTGATAAAGCCGACCATGACTGCCCGCGAGGCGGGAGTCGCGACGCCGAACCTGCTTCTCGGTATCGGTGCGGCGCTTCACTACAACAACGCCGAGGATGCACAGAGCGTAACGATGCAGGAGAAGATTGCATCGCTCGGACTCAAAGCGGCAATGGCTGAAATCGCATCGCTCGACGCTGCCGCTCCTATTCTCGACGAAATCGCGGCGGCATTCGAGCAGGTCGAGAAGGCGATAAACTAAGAAACAACATACCTAAAACCTAAACGCAAATGACACAGGAACAGGAAAAAAAGTTTAAGTACTGGCAGTGGCGGACGATTATCGGCACGATGATAGGATACGCGATATTCTATTTCGTGCGCAAGAACTTCTCGTTCGCTATACCGGGTCTGACCGCCGAATACGGCATCTCGAAGGCTACGTTCGGTGCCGTACTCGCAATCGGCAGCTTCATATACGGTATCTCGAAGCTCGTGAACGGCTTCCTCGCCGACCGCGTGGACGGCCGCTGGCACATGGTTACGGGATTGTCCGTCAGCGCAATCTGCAACATCATCTTCGGTGCGGGTGCCGTAATATGCGCCTATTTCGTAGGTGCCGACTACGGCGACACCTTCACCAAGGCAATGGTGATTCTGTTCGCCATTCTCTTCATCGTCAATCAAATCGTGCAGGGTTGCGGATTCCCTCCGTGCAACCGACTCATCACCCACTGGGTGCCGCCTCAGGAGTTGGCGACCAAGATGTCCATCTGGAACACCTCGCACTCCATCGGCGCATTCGTTGCCGCCGTATTGTGCGGAGCAATCATGGGCAACATGGGTACGAACATGAGCGGCAATCCGGAGATGGTCGCACGCATCACCGAGAATCTCGGTCAGGATGTCGCTCCGGAGCGACTGACAAACGCAATCGAGCATGTCGGCGCATGGCAGTGGGCATTCCTCATTCCGGCATTCATCGCCGTTGCGGGTGTGATTTTCATCATCGTCACGCTGCGCGATACGCCTAAATCGGTCGGTCTTCCGGAACTCGGCGGCACGGGCGAGAACAAAAAGGCGGAGAGCAGCGAGCAGGAGCGTCGCGAACACAACCAGTTCATTCTGCACAAGGTGATTCTGAACCCGATAGTATGGATTCTCGCACTGGGCGACTTCTTCGTCTACATCGTCCGTATGGCGGTGCTCGACTGGGGCCCGTCGTTCTTGCAGGAGAGCCACGGACTCACGGCCGCACAGTCGGCGTGGGTAGTTGCGATATTCGAGGTGTTCGGTATCATCGGTATGCTCACGGCGGGCGTCATCACCGACAAGCTCTTCAAGGGCCGCGGCCAGCGCACCTGCGTATTCTGCATGGTCGGTGTCGTAGCGTTCGTAGCGGCATTCTGCTATGTTCCGGAAATCATGAAGCACTACTTCGACGTTGAGACGAACCCTCTCGTATTGAGCGGATTCCTCATCTGCACCGGATTCTTCCTCTATGGCCCGCAGGCTCTCGTCGGAGTCGTTGCCTCGAATCAGGTAACCCGTCGCGGCGCTTCGTCGGCACTCGGAATTATCGGCTTCGTAAGCTATATCGCACCGATTGTTTCGGGCTTCGTGTTCGGTCTCGTCGCCGACAACTTCGGCTGGGAGGTCGTATTCAAGATTATGATTGTAGTCGCTATACTCGGTCTGCTGACTCTCGCTCCGCTCTGGGGCATGAAGGCCGACGCCTACGACCACAACGAGGAGGCTGCGAAATAATTCCGCAACCCCGTGATAAACAATCCCCCGCGCTTCCGAGTTGCGGGGGATTGTTTTTTGCGAGAGGGGCAATAAAGTTTTTTAAGGTCGCGCGTACGACATTTTGTCGTCCGCTTTAAGGTCGCGGCAGCTGCGCCGCCTTTAAGGTCTTTAAGGAGAACATACCTGCCGACCTTAGAGACCCTAAGGACTCTAAGGTTCCTAAAAAAATCGGCACTTGACAACCTCTCCCGGGCGAGGGCAAATGAAATTTGCTTTTGGCGGATGCTTTTACTATCTTTGTAGCCCTTAACCCGCGACGTATGCGGGATGAGCGAAAACAGACATTTAATTTTCCGAAACCGACATTTATGGCTCGTGTAGTGATAGGACTTTCGGGAGGTGTGGATTCCTCCGTCGCCGCGTATCTGCTCAAACAGCAGGGACACGAAGTGATTGGTCTGTTCATGCGCAACTGGCACGACACTACGGGAACGCTCGAAGGCGACTGCCCGTGGTACGACGACCAGATGTTCGCCGAACTCGTCGCCAAACGGCTCGACATCCCGTTCCACTACGTCGATTTGTCGCAGGAGTACCGCAAACGCGTGGTAGACTACATGTTCGCCGAGTACGAACGCGGACGGACACCCAATCCCGACGTGCTGTGCAACCGCGAGATAAAGTTCGACGTATTTCTGAAAGAGGCGCTGAAACTCGGTGCCGAGTTCGTCGCCACGGGGCATTACTGCCGCAAACGCGAGATTACGGCGGACGACGGGCATACCTCGTATGCACTGCTGGCGGGCAGCGACCCGAACAAGGACCAGAGTTATTTCCTCTGCCAACTCTCGCAGGAGCAGTTGAGTTACGCGATGTTTCCGGTCGGTGACCTGCTCAAACCCGAGGTGCGCCGGATAGCCGAGGAGCAGAAACTCGCCACGGCGAAACGCAAGGATTCGCAGGGAATATGTTTCGTCGGCAAGGTCGATTTGCCGGTTTTCCTCCAACAGAAGCTCGCCGCCAAAAAAGGCAACATTCACGAGATACTGCCTACATGGCGGAGATATGCCGAGTAC
>CAZESW010000081.1:0-7144 GCA_964514795.1 uncultured Alistipes sp. | reverse complement strand
TCCGAGGTGCAGAATGATACCTGTAACCGTCTCTATGCGGGGCTGTGGCAATCTGCCGCTGTTGGAAACTACCGTGCGGATACCCGTTTCGTCATCCTGAGCGCAGCGAAGGATCTAATTCCCAATCCGTCCGGAACAGATTCTTCGCTAACGCTCAGAATGACGGGGAAGAATGCTCAGAATGACGGGTAGGGGGGGGCTCAGAAAGACGGGAGAAAGTAGCAAAAGACGGTTGTGGGAATGTTCAGAACGACGAAAGAAAAGTGCAAAATGATAAATACACAATGGTAGATGCTCACGTCGCTTCGCTCCTCGCAATTACATCTTGGTTCCCGCGTCGCTACGCTTCTCGGAGTTATAATTCCTTACCTTATTTTATCGCGTTGGCGACGACTTCGGAGAGGTCGCGGACACGGCTGCCGCCGCAGCGCGACAGAGCCTTTTTGCACAGCGGGCATCCGGTAATGATTGTCTGTGCGCCCGTGGCATCGAGTTCCGCCGTCAGCGACGTCGCGATTTTGAGTTGCTGGGCATCGGTTATGGCGGTGTTGGCGAGCGACGAACCGCAGCACAATGCGTTTTCGCGGTTGTGCGCCGCCTCGGTCAGTACGCCGATTGCCTCGATAACCTCGCGCGGTGCGTCGTAGATTCCGCTGCCGCGTCCGAGTTCGCATGGGTCGTGATAGGTGAACGTCGCATCACTCGCCGAAAGCGAAAGACGGCCCGACTTTATCAGCCGCAGAATATATTCGGAGTGGTGCAGTATCTCGATTCCGTCGAGCGCGTAATCCTCCTTGAACACTTTCAGACATATCGGACACGAGGTTACGAGCGTCGTTATGCGGTGTTTGCGGAACAGTTCGGTGTTGTAGTCCATCATCTTGCGCGCCGAATCGGTTTCGCCCGACAGTTTCAGCGGCCGTCCGCAGCACACGCCGCCGTTGCGGTCCGCCCACCATACGTTCTCGCCCGCGCGTTCGAAAATCCGCTCCATCGCCGACATGGTGCGCGGCGTGAGCAGCGTCATGCAGCCCGCGAAATAGCCGACGCGACCCTCGCCCTCCGAGCGGTCGAGCCCCTTGAAATAGCCGTAGCGCCGTTCGTCGGGAATGTTGCGCATCGCGTCGCGCGAGTTCAGACGCAGCGTATTGAGGTCGATGCCGACGGGACATTTCGCCTCGCAGCGTCCGCACATCAGACAGTTGCCCGCCGTCGAGAGCGACAGCGAATCGTGCCGTCTGTCGCGCAGGAAATAGACCGACTGCACGTCGTTTATGCCCAGTTCCGACTGCAACTGGCACGGGTCGATACATACGCCGCAGCGCGAACATGCCTGCACCTCGAAATTGTCGAACGACGACTCCTTGTGCGTCGGACGCAATTTGTAATTGCGCAGGAATATCAGAGGTATCTCCGTGAATATGTGCATGTAGCGCGAGAACGGCAGAGCCACGAAGAATCCGCCGAGCGCGCACGAATAGAGCCACCACAACGGCTCGTAAACGGCATCGAGAACGGTGCGGTCGAACAGAAACGCGAGTGCGCCGCCAATGGAACCCGTCAGAAAACCGCCTCCGCCGTAGATTGCCGCCGTGACGCTCTCGGCGAGCAGTCGCAGCGGGAATATGAACCAGAGGAACGATAGCGCGATTTTGTCGCCGGCAACGTGTTTCGTCGTGCGCCGCATACCCAGAGCCCGCGAACGCATGCGCTTGAACCACGCGAGGGCTACGCCCATAAGCACGATGAGCAGCAGCAGGTCCATCGCCTGTTCGAAGAATGCGATATGTCCGGCGATGTTGCCCGCAGCGAAATATTTGAAAAATACATGTCCCTGCAACGGAACGTATACGAATCCGAGGTAGGCGACGGTCTCAATCCAGCCTACGGCAATCAGCAGAAACCAGCCGAACGCGAGGCTTGCGTGCATGAATCCGAGCAGCGGATTGACCTTGAATATGCGGACGTGCAGCAGCGATTCGCGAACGACCTCCCAGACGGAGCGCAGAGTGGCGACGGTCGGTATTCCGCGCAGAATCAGCCGCTTGTCCTTGCGCGGCAGGGCGATAATCCACGATATGTATTTCCAGAGCAGAGTGGCGAACATTGCGCCCGCTCCGATAATGAACGGCAGTGTAAACGGTGCGAAAAAGGTCATTGCAAAGAAACTGTTTTGAATTTTATTGCGAGGTTATTTGAACTGTGCCGAGTCGGGAAAATGAAAGTAAAAACCAAATTTTTTGTGTTGTGAACTGTAAACATATTTACACCGGAATAAATATAAAACGTCATGCTGAGGAGCGTAGCGACGTGAGCATCTACCATTGTTATTATCGGGTATTCGCACGGTAGTTTTCGACAGCGGTAGATCGCCACAGTCCTGCATGGACCGTTTCGGGTATCAGCAAGCAACTCGGATGCAGGTCCTCGCGATGACGAAAAATATATTTCAGTATAAAATTGTATATGGTTACCATAATGAAATTCAAAGCGGTTTCTAAAAATCTCCCAGTTTACGTTTGATAATCATTACCACTCCGCGGGTATTGATTCCGCGCGGACAGAGCAGCCGGCATTTTCCGCACAGCATACATTTGTTCATCTCCTCGTATGCGCCTGCGTATTCGCCGCGGCGCACCAGCGTGTGAACCCTGCGGAAGTTGAATTCGGTGAGGTTGCCCGCCGTGCAACTGGCCGTGCAGGTTCCGCAGCCGATGCAGGTCTGCAATTCGGGCATTTCGAGCAGTATCTCGTCGCTCTTGCGCAGGTTGTTGCGGTCGATGTCTATCAATCGCGGTTTGTTGATTCCGTATCCGAAGTTCAGAGCAGCCATGTCGTACTATTTCGTAAGGTTCAGATACTCGGTTATGCGGTCTGCCGCGGCGACGCCCTCATTGAGCGTTTCGCCGATGCTCTTGGGCGACGATACCGTGCCGGCGAGGAATATTCCGTCGCGTTCGCTCGCCACGTTGTCGAGGAACATGTCGCGGCTGCGCATGAATCCGCTCGGAGCGAGTGTCAGACCCGCCGATTCGGCTATCGCGGCGTTGTCGTCGTTGGCGCGCATGCCCACGAGCAGCACGAGCATGTCCACCGACATGCGGAGCGGACGCCCCGTCAGCGTATCCTCCGCCTTGATTTGCACTCTGCCGTCCATCATCGGGCTTGCCTCCGAGATTCTGCCGCGGACGAAATGGATGTTGTAACTCTGCTGCGCCTCGCGGTACAGCTCCTCGTAACCGGGGCCGAACATGCGGATGTCCATGTAGAAATTGAACACGTCGGCGGCAGGGAACATCTTTTTCAACTCTATCGCCTGCTTCACGCCCGTGATGCAGCACACTTTCGAGCAATGACGCTGGCAGACCTTCTCGTCGCGCGAACCGACGCAGTGCAGGAAGGCGATGCGCTTCGGCGCGCTGCCGTCAGCCATCTCGATGCGTCCCTCGGCGAACATCCGTTCGATGTCGGCTGAGGTGTAGACGTTGTCATAGATTCCGTAGCCGTACTCCTCCTTGATTCGTGCGTCGAACAGCGTGAATCCGCTGCACAGTGCCACCGCGTCGCACTCGATGCGTTCGCCCGTCGCGAGGGTTACGCATTTCGGCTCGACGGCGGTCGCCTTTGCGCCGAGGCGAACCTCGATGCCCGAGGCTGCGATACGGTTTAAGTTCGCCGAGAACATCCTCGGCAGGGGTGAATGTCGGGAACAGGACGTACCAGTTGCGGATTTTGCCGCCCAGTTCGTCGTCGCGTTCTATGATTACGGGGTCGATGCCCGATTGTTTCAGTCGCAGGGCGGTCTGCATTCCTGCAATTCCGCCGCCTATTACGGCAACTCGTTTATTCATATCTGAACAGTTATCACAATTTTATGTCGTATACCGTACTCTGCGAACTGCAATTCACGACCGCGGAGTCGGGTTTTCCAATATATTTTCCGTTGCGTCCGAGATACTTGGCGGACGGGTCGTAGTCGATGCCCATCTTGTCGAGCAGCGGTTCGACATCGACCTGATGCATCTGCATTCCGAGTTCCCACGGGTCGTAGCCGAGCACCAGTCCCGCCATCTCCTCGTAGGTCAGCACCGGTATTCCGCCTCCGTTCGCTCCGTAGGTCGTGCCCTCCATCTCGGCTATCGCGTACTGCCACTTGTCGAGGAACATCGCGCAACCCGGGCAGTTGGCGACGATGAAATCGGGATGATAGGGAGCCATGCTTTCCAGTTTCTTGTGCGAGTTGGCTATCGAGTAGCCGCGGTTCGCCTGCACGAGATAGTTGCGGAATCCGAATCCGCAGCAGTGCCGACGTTCGGGATAATCGACCACCTCGCCGCCCCACGACTCAATCATGCCGGCGAGCACATAGGGGAACTCCGAGCCGCCGATTCCCTTGCGCGGGAAAATCTTGGCGTAGTGGCAGCCGATATGCTCCACGACACGCAGCGGTTCGCCAGTCTTGGCGTTCACGAGCGGACGCTTCATGCGGTCGGCTATCTCCTTGCGGAAATGGAACATTATGTCGGACGTGTGGGCGAGGTTCTTCGGCTTGACGAACTCGCGGCCCGTGGCCTTGCGCAGATTCTCGCGCGTGCGCTCCTCGGTTTCGGGGAACTCCTCCCACGTCGAGAGTATCTCGGTGTAGATGCCGAACGAGGTGATGCACGACGACGCCAGATTCTCGTAGCCCGCATCGTTCATCAGCGAGAACTGACGTGCCACGACGGTCATTATCGTCTCCAACGGCACGATGTCCGAGTGGTAGCCGATGCCCGTGCACGACGTGTGCATCGGGTCGTCGAAAATATCCTTGCCCAAATCGTTGCGCAGGATGTTGAGGAATGCCTTTTCGCTGCCGGGGAAAAAGTTCTGCCGTATGCAGCTGCGGGCATAATAGTATTTGTCGTCGGCGATAGCCTTCTGATAGTCTTCCCAGTTGCTTCGTTTCATACGCGCGCTATTCGTTTTCCGCCGTGTTGCGGGTGTAAGTATCCATCATATATTCGTCGGTCGCTCCGTCGTAGCCCATCTCGCGGGCCTTGGCGTCGGAGAACCGCTCTATGTCGTCGAACAGCTCCTTGCCGCCGCTGACCTCGAATATGCGGTGCAGTTCGGCGAGCGATTCGTCGTCGATTTTGCGCAGTGCACCCGCACCCTCGCTGCGGTACGTCGGGGTGAACCGCGAGTAAATCTCCCGGTCGTTGTCGTATATCCACCGCCACACAGTGCCCTGCTCGCAATGCAGGTCGGGAGCGACGAGTTGCGGAACGAGGCAGTAGCCCGTTTTCATTATGTTGCCGCCGATAAGGCGTTTGAGCGCGAGTTGCTGGCGACCCTTCTCGCTCTCGACGAAGAACCCGAGTTTCTGCGACAGCGTGCGCAGTCCCTGAATGACGTAACCCGGCGTGTTTCCGCGCGGACAACGCGGACGGCACGACATGCACTGCCCGCAGAACCATATCGTTTCGCTGCGCAGCAGTTCCTCTATCGCTTCGTCGTCGCGGGTCTGGACGATGCTGACGATTTGGCGCGGGTCGTAGTTGTAGAATTCCGCCGCAGGACAGACGCCCGTACATACTCCGCAGTTCATGCAGGCTTTAAGCCCCTCGCGGACACGGACATCCTCCGTAAGCATATCGAAATATTTACCCATATACGAAACCGTTTTGAATTTTATTACAAAATGTTTTCAGTTACCGTCCAAATCGTTTCGGCTTCTTTGAGGTGCTTTTCGGCATATTTATTTTCCGTATTTTTGAAAATAGCCCGCTATTACCTGCAAATCCGCAAAAGAAATCTGCTCGAAAATCACTCTCAAATAATCTCGAAATAAAATTCAAAACAGTTTCTAAACAACAATAACTTTGCAGGCGCAAAGTTATTGTAATTCATTAAATATAATATAGGTATAAATACCTATTTTCGCTCGTAATCGACGAACGAGAACGGTGCGTCGAACTCCTCGCCGCGTTCGTAATCCTCGCGGAAGACCTCCGTCCATGCCGCCTCGTCGAGTTTCGGGAACGACGTGTCGCCCGAGTAGTCGCGGTGAACCTGCGTAAGATACACCTTGTCGGCAATCGGCAGAGCCTGCGCGTAAATCTGCGCTCCGCCGATGATGAAAATCTCCTCTTCGCTCGGGAATGCGGCCGTCGCCTCTTCGAGCGAATGCACGACGGTGCAGCCCTCTATCACGATGTTCTGCCGCGAAACGACCACATTGGTGCGGTTCGGCAGCGGACGGCCGATGGACTCGAACGTCTTGCGCCCCATGATTACGGGATGTCCGGAGGTTATGCGCCTGAATCGCAGCATATCCTCGCGGATATGCCACAACAGCGAGTTGTCGTTTCCTATGGTGCCGTTTTCCGCAACGGCGACTATGATGCTCAACATAATTTTTCTTTAAAGTCCTTAAAGTCGTTAAAGTCTTTAAGGTCGTTAATGTGTCGTTCGTCAGAACGACATAGGCGCCTTGATGGTCGGGTATGGGTCGTAGCCTTCGAGCGTGAAATCCTCGTAACGGAAGTCGAACACCGATTTCACGTCGGGATTGAGCCGCATGGTCGGCAGTTTGCGCGGCGTGCGCGACAGCTGCTCGTGCACCTGCTCGAAATGGTTGAGGTAGATATGCGTGTCGCCGAGCGTGTGGACGAATTCGCCTGCCCGCAATCCGCACTCCTGCGCAATCATCATCGTAAGCAGGGCATACGAGGCGATGTTGAACGGAACGCCGAGGAACGTGTCGGCACTGCGCTGATAGAGCTGGCACGAAAGCCGTCCGTCAGCCACATAGAACTGGAACAGAACGTGGCACGGAGGCAACGCCATATCCTCGATTTCGGCGACGTTCCATGCCGAAACGATGATTCGCCGCGAATCGGGATTGCGCTTTATCGTGTCTATCGCCTGCCGTATCTGGTCGATGCAGCCGCCGTCGGGACAAGGCCACGAACGCCACTGGTAGCCGTAGACATGATTCAGGTCGCCGAATCGGTAACCCTCTATCGGCGAGTCTATTCCCTCCTGCGCCGCTTTGAGGAAAGTCTCCTGCTCGACCGGCAAAACGCCGTGGCGCACGCACAATTCGCCGTAGTAGCGGTAGGCGTCGTTGTCCCAGATATGCACGCCGTTGTCGACGAGG
>CAZESW010000080.1:3906-7176 GCA_964514795.1 uncultured Alistipes sp. | reverse complement strand
GTTATGAAATTCGTACTCCGACATAAAGACCCGCTTACCGAAGCCCGGGCAGGCGAAATAACGACCGACCACGGAACGATTCGCACCCCGATATTCATGCCCGTGGGAACGGCTGCGGCGATGAAGGGCATCTTCCACCGCGACTTGAAGGAAGAGGCTCGCGCACAGATTATTTTGGCGAATACCTACCACCTCTATCTGCGCCCCGGAATGCCGATTATCGAGGCTGCGGGAGGCGTTCACCGATTCTCGACATGGGACGGTCCGATGCTTACCGACAGCGGCGGCTTTCAGGTCTTTTCGCTCGCGGCATGCCGCAAACTGAAAGAGGACGGATGCCATTTTCAGTCGCATATCGACGGTTCGCGCCATGTTTTCACCCCTGAGAGCGTGATAGATACCGAACGCACCATCGGAGCCGACATAATGATGGCTTTCGACGAGTGCCCTCCGGGCGACGCTCCGCGCGAATATGCCGCCAAGTCGCTGGCTCTCACCGAGCGTTGGCTCGACCGCTGCTTCGAACAGTTCGCACGGACGCAGCCCAAGTACGGCTATTCGCAGTCGCTGTTCCCGATTGTGCAGGGCTGCACCTATCCCGATTTGCGCGTGAAAGCGGCGGAGAACGTGTTGCAGTACGACGCCGACGGCTACGCGATAGGCGGACTGGCAGTGGGCGAACCTACCGACGTGATGTACTCGATGATAGAGGTCGTCAATGCCGTTCTGCCGAAGGACAGGCCGCGCTATCTGATGGGCGTCGGCACGCCGATAAATATACTCGAAGGCATCGAACGCGGTGTGGACATGTTCGACTGCGTGATGCCTACCCGCAACGGTCGCAACGGACAACTCTTTACGAGCGAGGGCGTTATAAATATCCGCAACAAGAAGTGGGAGGATGATTTCTCGCCAATCGACCCGGCGGGAACGACGTTTGTGGATACGCTCTATTCGAAAGCCTATCTCCACCATCTGGTCGTCTGCGGCGAGATGCTGGCAGCCCAAATCGCGTCGCTGCACAACATCGGTTTCTATCTGTGGCTTGTCGGCGAGGCGCGCGAACATATCGTTGCGGGCGATTTCAAGCCGTGGAAAGAGGCGATGGTCGCAAAACTCGGACGAAGACTCTAAAAGTGGTAAATTCTGATGGAGAAAATGGCGGACAAATCGATATACAAGACTCGGCGAAGCCTGTGGCCCGGAATCAAGATTCTCGACCGCTACATCATAGGCAAGTTCCTCGGTACGTACATCTTCGCAATCGCGATGATTATCGTCGTAGTGGTCATTTTCGACTATGTCGAGAAACTCGACAACTTCACCGAGATGCACGTTCCGGTGTCGGAAATCATATTCGATTACTATCTTAATTTCATACCGTTTTTCATCAATCAGTTCAGCGCGCTGTTCACCTTCATCGCCGTGATATTCTTCACCTCGAAGATGGCGTACCAGACCGAAATCGTCGCCATGCTGTCGGGTGGAATGAGTTTCAAGCGGCTTATGTGGCCCTATTTCGTCGGCGCGTTCATCATTACCGCGCTGTCGTTCGTGCTGAATATGTGGCTGATACCCGTTTCGCAGCGGGACTGCGTGGCATTCGAGCTGAAATATATCAAGACCCGCAAGGCCGACCAGTTCGAACGCCATATCTACCGTCAGATAGAACCCGGAACGTTCGCCTACGTGCGCAACTACAACAAGGCCTCGCAGTCGGCGACATTCTTCGCCATAGAGGAGTACGACGGCAATTCGATGCGCCGGACGCTCGAAGCCTCGGACGTGAAGTTCGACCCCGAGACCAAACGCTGGCGCGGACAGCGCTATATCGAACGGACGTTCGACGAGAACGGAGCGGAAACGTTCACGCAATACCGCAACCTCGATACGCTCATCAACCTCGACGTAGCCGAACTCGGACGACTCAACGAGCTGATAAAGACGCTCAATATCGTCGAGTTGCGCGAGTTCATGGAGCAGCAGCGCGAGAAGGGTTCGGATTCGCTGCGCCAAATCGAGGTCGAGCACCATACGCGGTTCGCCAACCCTATCGGAACGTTCATCCTGACGCTTATCGGTGTGTCGCTCTCCTCACGCAAGGTTCGCGGAGGAACGGGACTGCATATCGGAATCGGCATAGGTCTGTGCTTCTCCTACATTATGCTCAACCGCGTGTTCGGCGAGTTCGCCAAAGGCGGTTCGATGCCGACGCTGCTCGCCGTGTGGATTCCGAACCTCGTGTTCCTCGTCATAGGTATTTATCTCTACAAAAAAGCCCCTAAATAGCATGATGACAGTCGATTCGATAGCCTCCAAACTGCGCGGCGGCGGACGCATTTCCGCCGACGAGGCGCTGACGCTGTGGTGGGAAGCCCCGCTGTGGCTGCTCGGTTCGCTCGCTTCGGAGGCGAAACGTCGCGTCAGCGGCGACAAGGTGTTCTATAACCGCAATTTCCATATCGAGCCTACGAATATCTGCATGTTGGAGTGCAAGTTCTGCTCGTTCCGCCGCAAACGTGGCGAGGAGGGCGCATGGGACTACTCGATGGACGAGGTGGTCGCCATGGCTGCCCGGCGTCGTGACAGCGGTGCGACCGAAGTGCATATCGTCGGCGGCGTACACCCCGACCACGACATATACTATTATGCCGAGATGATTCGCCGTATCCGTCAGGAGTTGCCCGACGTCTGCGTCAAGGCGTTTACCGCCGTGGAACTCAACCACATGATACGCAAGGCGGGAATCACGACCGAGGAGGGGCTGCGCGTGCTGAAAGAGGCGGGTATGGAGTCCATCCCTGGCGGAGGAGCCGAGATTTTCGATACGGACATCCGCAACTGGATATGCCCGCAGAAGGGTACAGCCGAGGAGTGGCTCGCTCTCCATGCGGCGGCGCACCGCATGGGCATCGACTCCAACGCGACGATGCTCTACGGACATGTCGAGAATATCGGACACCGCATAAGCCACCTTATGCGTCTTCGTGAGCAGCAGGACGAGACGGGCGGGTTCAATGCCTTCATCCCGTTGAAGTTCCGTGCGGCGCACAACTCGCTTTCGTGGGTGGGCGAAACGTCTATTACGGACGATATGCGGACGCTCGCGATGAGCCGTCTGATACTCGACAACGTGCCGCATATCAAGGCTTACTGGGTGATGTACGGTAAGAACTGCGCCGAACTCGCGCTGTCGTTCGGTGCCGACGACATCGACGGCACGATAGAGGATTCGACCAAAATATATTCGATGGCGGGTGCCGACGACAC
>CAZESW010000080.1:0-3806 GCA_964514795.1 uncultured Alistipes sp. | reverse complement strand
TATGTTCCGGCATACCCCGGCGGCATAGTCCTCGACCAACTGCCGAAAGGCGGTGTGGACGTGAAGTCGGGCCGCAAGATTTACGTTACGATTAACTCGTTCCATCAGAAGAAGGTGCCGCTTCCGTACGTTGCGGGACGGTCGCTCCGTCAGGCGAAGAACATGCTCGAGATGGCTGGTCTGACGATTCGCGAACTGGTTTATGTCGATGATATTGCGACGAATTACGTTCTGGGCGAGTATTACGACGGGCAGGAGGTTACAGCCGACAGCAAAATGATGGTTGAGAAGGGCAGCGGCATAACGCTTCATGTAGGTGAGGCTGACGGATGTGCCGTTACGGGCATTCCGCAGCTCGTCGGCCGGTCGCTCCACGATGCGCAGAGCCGCCTTTGGGAGACGGGACTCAACGTCGGCGACATAGATTTCGACGAAGGCATAACGATTCTCAACCGCAACGATGCCCGCGTCTACCGCCAGTCGCAGCTGCCGGGCCGCAGTGCACAGGTCGGAACGCGCATATCGCTCTGGCTGACGACCGATGCCGCCAAAATCAAAGAGGCGGAGGCGGAATCCGAACGGCAGGCTGCCGAGTCCCTCGAAATGCGGGCGCAACTGGATTCCATAGCCGAGGTCGAGGCACAGCAGCAGCGCGAACTGCTCGAACGGCAGTCGGCGGCGGACGATTCACAAAACGATGACGGATTTTTCCAATGATGCCGAAAGATGAAAATATGAACGGGTTGGATGACGAACTCGATTTCGATTTGGAAGGCGACCTCGACGACGATGCCGCCGGGAGTCCGCGACGTTTTCTGACCGACCAGCAGCCCGATGAAAACGGTCTGTACGAGCATTTCGCCGTAACGGTCGATAAGGGACAGTCGTCGATGCGAATCGACAAATTCCTGTCGATAAGGCTCGAAAACTGCTCGCGCAACCGCATTCAGAACGCCGTGGACGAGGGCAACGTCTTCGTGAACGGCAAGCCGGTGAAGGCGTCGTACAAGATAAAGCCGCTCGATTCGATTTCCATCCGCATGGAGTATCCGAAATACGACTGCGCACTGACTCCGGAGGATATACCTATAAATATAATGTACGAGGACGACGACGTGATAGTCGTCAATAAGGAGGCGGGCATGGTCGTCCACCCCGGACACGGCAATTACAGCGGTACGCTCGTCAATGCGCTGACGTTCCATTTGCAGGACAACCCTCTGTTCCAGAGCGGTGACCAGCGGGCCGGACTCGTGCACCGAATCGACAAGAATACGTCCGGAATCCTCGTCGTCGGCAAGAACGAACGCGCCTGCAACTCGCTCGCGAAACAGTTTTTCGACCATACGACCAAACGGCGCTATGTGGCTCTGGTGTGGGGCAATTTCGAGGATGACGAGGGTACGATTGTCGGAAATATCGGCCGCAATCCCCGCAACCGCCACCAGATGTACGTATTCGCCGACGGTTCGGAAGGCAAACATGCCGTTACGCACTGGCGGGTTCTGCGCCGCTACGGATACGTTACGCTCGTGGAGTGCCGGCTCGAAACGGGACGCACCCACCAAATCCGCGTCCACATGCAGTATATGGGGCATCCGCTCTTCAACGACGAACGCTACGGCGGCGACAAGATACTGAAAGGCACGACCTTCTCGAAGTACCGCCAGTTCATCGAGAACTGCTTCGAAACCATGCCGCGCCATGCTCTCCATGCGCAGATGCTCGGCTTCACCCACCCGACGACGGGCGAGGATATGTGCTTCGAGTCGCCTATGCCCGACGATTTTCAGGCGGTGCTGGCGAAATGGGACGCCTACTCGTCGGCGGCACAAAACGCATTTCACGAATAATCAGCTATGGGATTTCTGCCGACGACAGCCAAGGAGGTTAAGGCTCTGGGTTGGGATTATATCGACATAATCCTCTTCACGGGCGATGCCTATATCGACCATCCGTCGTTCGGTGCGGCTGTCGTGGGTCGTCTTTTCGAGTCGGAGGGCTACCGTGTGGCGATAGTTCCGCAGCCGAACTGGCGCGACGACCTGCGCGATTTCAAGAAACTGGGCACTCCGCGTTTGTTCTTCGGCGTTACGGCGGGAGCGATGGACTCGATGGTGAACCACTACACCGCCAACAAGCGTCTGCGCAGCAACGATGCCTATACGGCGGGAGGTGCGGCTGGATTCCGCCCCGACTATGCGGTCGCGACCTATACACGCATTCTGAAACGGCTGTTCCCGAACGTTCCCGTATTTATCGGCGGTATCGAGGCTTCGCTGCGCCGTCTGACGCACTACGACTACTGGCAGGACCGTCTGATGCCGTCGGTGCTTGTCGGGAGCGGGGCCGATTTCCTGCTCTACGGCATGGGCGAACGGGTTGTCCGCGAGGTGGCGCGTGCAATGCGCAACGGCTACAACGCCAAATTGTTGCACCCGATACGGCAAATCGGATTCGTCGCCGACCGGGCATATATCGAACGGCTCGACAGGGAGAAGACGATACGCCTTCATTCATACGAGGAGTGCGTGAAGAGCAAACGGGCTTTCGGCGAAAATTTCGTCGTCGAGGAGACCCAGAGCAACCTCTACGATCCGCAGTCGGTGCTGGTCGAGCGGACGGGTGACAAATATGTGGTAATCAATCCGATGAACGCCGCACTGACGACAGAGGAGATAGATTCGGCATTCGATTTGCCGTACATGCGCGCACCTCATCCGCGCTATAACGGTCGCGGCGACATTCCGGCGTGGGAGATGATAAAACATTCGGTGAATATCCATCGCGGATGTTTCGGTGGCTGTTCGTTCTGCACCATCTCAGCCCATCAGGGCAAATTCATATCCTCGCGCAGTGAGGCATCCATTCTGCGTGAGGTCGAGGCTATTACGCGAATGCCCGACTTCCGCGGCAACCTCTCGGATGTCGGAGGACCGTCGGCGAACATGTACCGTCTGGGCGGCCGCGACACGACGCTGTGCGCCAAGTGCCGCCGTCCGTCGTGCCTGCATCCGAAGCGGTGCCCCAATCTGAACAACGACCACCGGCCGCTGCTCGACCTTTACGCCAAAGTGTCTGCCGTAAAGGGAGTTAAACATGCCTATGTCAGCAGCGGAATACGTTACGACCTGTTCGACGATTCGCCGTATCTGCGCGAAGTCGTCGTGAAACATACCTCCGGACGGCTCAAAGTCGCGCCCGAACATACCGAAGACGGGGTGCTGAAACTGATGCGCAAACCGTCGTTCTCGATGTTCGAGGAGCTGAACGAGCGGTTCCGCCGCATCTGTCGCGACAACGGGCTGAACTACCAGTTGATACCGTATTTCATATCCTCCCACCCGGGCTGCCGCGAGCAGGATATGCGGGCTTTGTCGCAGAAGGTGCTCGGACGCCTGCATTTCAATCTCGAACAGGTTCAGGATTTGACGCCTACGCCGATGACACTGTCGTCGGTGATGTTCTATACGGGCGAGAATCCCTACACGGGCGAGCGTGTCTATGTCGCCCGTTCGCAGGAGGAGAAGCGGCGGCAGAAGCAATACTTTTTCAAAAAATAGGCGGCGCGTGATAACGGGCAATCTGCGGCGTTGTTTGCGGCGAGGAAATAAAGTGTTTAAGGTAGATAAAGTGGATAAGGTGTTTAATGTCGCCGAAAGACGGAATTATTAAACACCTTATTTTAAAGTCCTTAAAGACTTTAAAGACCTTAAAGCCGCCGACATGCGGTCGGCGGCGTGACTTTAATCGACCTTACCTCTTTCCCGTGGAGCTGTCGTACTCGCTTTTGAGCTGTGCAATCA
>CAZESW010000079.1:4046-7231 GCA_964514795.1 uncultured Alistipes sp. | reverse complement strand
TCGGTCGCTCACCACGTGGACGACTCAATCGAAACGTTCTTCATCAATCTGTTGCGCGGCACGGGGTTGAAAGGGCTTACGGGCATCAACCACCGCATGGGCAAGGTTGTCCGTCCGCTGATGTTCGCCTCGCGCAAGGAGATTCTGGAATACGCCGTAGCCAAACGCATTCCGTTCCGCGAGGACTCGTCCAACCGTTCGACCAAATATCTGCGCAACAAAATCCGGCTCGGACTCGTGCCGATGATTCGCGAGATAAACCCGAAATTCACCCCGATGATGCGCGGCAATCTCTACCGTCTCAACGATGCGCAGCTGTTCGTCGAGTCGGCGATAGCCAAGATACGCGAAATCGCGACCGAGAGCCGCGACGGAGTGGATACCATATACGCCGACCGCATAGACGCCGCATTTCCGCGCAATTTCGTGATATACGAACTGCTCAACTCCTCCTACGGATTCAAGGGCGACGTGGTGGACGAACTCTGCCGCGCACTGGAACAGGGACTGACGGGCAAACGTTTCTATTCGCGCGAATATGTCGCCTGCATCGACCGGGGCAACGTGGCGGTAACCCGCATCGGCGACGACGACAGTTGCGAGACCGTCGTCGAGCAGAATGCCATGCGCAGTTACTGCGGCAACTCGGTGCTCTATTTCGACCATACCGACATCGACAACATAACCGATTACAGCGTACCGCACGACGTCGCGCTGATAGACGAGAGCAAGTTGAAATATCCGCTCCGTCTGCGACGGTGGCGCGAGGGCGACTGGTTCATCCCGTTCGGCATGACGGGGCGCAAGAAGGTGAGCGACTATCTGATAGACCACAAGGTGTCGGTAATCGAGAAAAACCGCCAGTTCGTGCTCGTTTCGGGCGACGACATAGTTTGGCTTGTCGGAATGCGAATCGACGACCGCTACCGCATCGAGAGCACGACGGAGAACATATTGCGAATTTACAGGGAGATTCTATAAAACCGTTTCTATAACAACATGGCAAAGAGTGCGATAAGATTCAAGGACTGCGAAGCCGATTTCCGCCGTCTTTCGGCAGACATCGACGCCCGCAAATATTCGCCCGTCTATCTGCTGATGGGCGAGGAGCCGTATTTCATCGACGCTCTGTGCGAGAAGCTCGCCACGACCGTTCTCAACGAGGCGGAACGCTCGTTCAACCAGATTACGCTCTACGGACGCGACACCGACGGCGGCACGGTGGCGAGTTACTGCCGTCAGATACCGATGATGGGCAGTTACGAGGTAATCATCGTCAAGGAGGCGCAACGGCTCGAAAAGCTCGAACTGCTCGCATCCTACACCTCGAAACCGCAGAAATCGACCATCCTCGTCATCTGCCACAAGGAGAAGAACGCCGACAAGCGGCAGCAGCTCTACAAGACCTGCGCGGCGAACGGAACGGTTTTCGAATCGGTGCGTCCGCGCGACTACGAAATCAAGGACTGGCTCGGAGGTTTCGTCCGCTCGAAAGGGCTGGAAATCGACCCGTCGAGCATCGAACTGCTCGTAAATCACCTCGGCACGGATATTTCGCGAATCAGCAACGAACTGTCGAAACTGACTGTTTCGCTGCCCGCCGACAACCGCCGGATAACCACCGCGACGATAGAGGAGTATATCGGAATCTCGAAGGAGTTCAACAATTTCGAACTGTGCAAGGCAGTCGCAACGAAAGATGTCAGGCGGGCGCTCACCATTGCCGACCATCTGTCACGCAATCCGAAAGAGTATCCGCTTCTGCTCACGATTCTGGCTCTGTTCGGAACGTTCCGCGAGATATTCATCGTGAACTATCTGCGCTGGCAGACCCAGTACAGGCAGGTTCCGTTCCCGTCCGACCCCGAACTGCTCGGAATTCTCAAAACGGGCAACATCTATGCGCTTCGCGACCTGAAACAGACCTCCGCGCTGTGGAACAACCGCAAGGTATTCAACGTTCTCGGACTGCTGCGCGAGTACGATGCAAAGAGCAAGGGCGTCGATACGGGCGGTTCGTCGGATGCCGAACTCCTGCGCGAACTGCTGCTCAAAATACTTATGTAGCCACCGGTCATGAACGATACCATATATAAAAACGGGAAGTTCATCGACGCATCGGCCGATTGCGACGCTCCGTTCGTATACCAGTACATCCGCACCGAGGGACACCGGGCATTGCAGATGCAGCGGCGAATGGAGATGCTCGACTCGGCATCGTGGAAACTGCGTCACGCACCGTCGGGTCTCGACACGGGACGGACGGCGGCGGCTGTCGAACGGCTGCTGGCGAATAACGGCTATCCCGACCACGGCTCGCATATCGTTCTGCTGCGCAGTTACGGCAAATCCGAATACGCCCTCTCCTGCCACGGCACATCAATGTACGACGAACTGACGATAAGGGCGTTGCGGCCAAAGGCGGTAATCGTCGAATCGGGCGGAATATTCGGCGGACTGCCTACATCTGCATCGTTCGCGACATCGAAGCTGCTCGGCAAGTATGCCGCTACGAACGGTTACGGCGCATTCATTGCCGCCGACAGCACCGGCAGAATAGTATCGGTGGACGGAGGTACGCCGGTAATCATCACGAAAGGCGTCATCGTCGTTTCGGAATCGGCAATGACCGTCGAGGCCGAAATCGTCATGCGGGCATTCGAGCGCGACGGCCGCCGAATCGAAATCCGCGACATCACCCGCGGCGAACTACTCGCGGCAGACGAACTCGCAGGCATCGACCACCGCGGCATCACCTCCGTTTCGGAGTGCGAAGGCACGGCATATTCCGACATCATCCTCGACGTTACGGCACAACGGCTCTGACCGGCTTTCCCATTAAAGTCTTTAAGGTCGTTAAAGTCCTTCATGACTTTATCCGTCCATCACATCTTTCCACAAAAAATATAACCCGTCACATGTGCGCAGACTGTATATTTACCGCGAACCAATCACGCATTACAACCTACCATGAAAAAATTTCTTATCATCTACTCCGTCGTCGCGACGCTACTGCTCGCCGGAGGATTGCGGATTCTCCGCAGCGAGAACAACCGCCTCCGAAACAACCAGACCGCCTTTTCGCAAGAGGTCGCACACTACAAATCGGCACTCGGCGAGGAGATAGCCTCGGCGCAGATTCTGCGGCTCCGGTGCGGAGAATACGAGGAGATGCGCAAAGCCGA
>CAZESW010000079.1:0-3946 GCA_964514795.1 uncultured Alistipes sp. | reverse complement strand
CGGCGCAGATTCTGCGGCTCCGGTGCGGAGAATACGAGGAGATGCGCAAAGCCGACGCCGAACGCATCCGGTCGCTCGGCATCCGCATACGAAGGCTCGAAAGCGCGGCCCGAAGCGTCGCGACGACCGAAGTCGAAGCCTCCGCAACCATTCGCGACACCATCGTTCTGCGCGATACCGTCCGTCTGTTCGACACGGTGCGCTGCACGGATACGCTGCGACGGTTCCGTTGGAGCGACCCGTGGGTCGAAATAGAGGGTGAAATCGACGGCGGCGACGTAAGGTGCAAAGTCCGAAGCATCGACACGCTGCATCAGGTAGTGCACCGCGTACCGCGACGCTTTCTGTTCATACGCTACGGCACGAAGGCAATACGTCAGGACGTATTCTCGACCAATCCGCACACCCGAATCGCGTACACCGAATACGTCGAATTCCAGCGGCGGGGACGCAACAGATAACGGGCTTTGAATCACAAACCGCCCGCAAAATTTGGTTATGCCGACGGCATATATTATCTTTACCGATTATTTACAGATTTCATCATCGAAAATGAAAAGAATCGCACTGTTTCCGGGGTCGTTCGACCCTTTCACGCGAGGACATGAAGCGCTGGTCGCCCAGACGCTCGAACTCTTCGACGAAGTGGTCGTAGCCGTCGGAGCCAACATGGCGAAAAACAGTCTGCTCGACGTCGAAAGCCGCTGCCGGCTTATCGCCGACCTCTATGCGGACAATCCGCGCGTTCATGTCGCAAGTTACGGCAATCTGACCGGCGAATTCGCACGCACGGTCGGAGCGACGGTTCTCGTGCGCGGAATCCGCAATACGACCGACTTCAACTACGAGCGCAGCATCGAGGCGACAAACCGCCGTCTGTTCCCCGAACTGACGACCGTGCTGCTCGTTACGCCCGACGAATACGCCCATATCTCGTCGAGCATCGTGCGCGAGTTAATAGCATTCGGACACGACGTGACCGATTTCGTTCCGCAGGGGACGCGACTCGAAAAATACATTGACAAACAGAAAACAAACAGATAATTCATCATGGAATTTACAGCGGAGATGATAGCCGGGCTTCTCGCGGGAGAGGTCGTAGGCGACAAAAATACGGCGGTGCACACCGTTTCGTCGATAGAGGAGGGCAAACAGGGTTCGCTCACCTATCTCACCAATCCGAAATACGAACAGTTCATCTACACGACCAAGTGCTCGATAGTACTCGTCAGCAAGGATTTCGAGCCTAAACAGTCCGTCGGGGCGACGCTCGTCAAGGTGGAGGACGTGGGTCGCAGCGTGCTGCAACTGCTCGAAATGTACAACGCCATGAAACCGCAGAAAACGGGCATCAGCCGTCTGGCATCCGTATCCGAGAAGGCGGAAATCGGCAAGGATTGCTACATCGGCGACTTCGCCGTAATCGAGGCGGGTGCCAAAATCGGCGACGGAGCGAAAATCTATCCGCAGTGCTATGTCGGCGACGGAGTGCGCATCGGCGCAGGTACGAAACTCTATGCCGGAGTGAAAATCTACGAAGGCTGCCGTATCGGCGAGCGTTGCATCATCCATGCGGGAGCGGTTATAGGTGCCGACGGTTTCGGATTCGCGCCTAATGCGCAGGGCGGTTTCGACAAGATTCCGCAACTCGGCAACGTCATTATCGAGGACGACGTCGAAATCGGAGCCAACACATGCATCGACCGCGCGAAGACCGATTCGACGATTATCCGCCGCGGTGTGAAACTCGACAATCTGATACAAATCGGCCACAATGTCCAAATCGGCGAGAATACCGTATCGTCGGCACAGACCGGCATCGCCGGAACGTCGAAGGTCGGACGCAACTGCTTCCTCGCGGGACAGGTGGGCATCGCCGACCATATCACCGTGGGCGATTTCGTGAAAATCGGTTCGAAGAGCGGAATCGACCGCGACATTCCGTCGGGACAAATCCGCTTCGGCTCGCCCGCGCTCAACGGCAAGGATTACTACCGTTCGTTCGCGGTGTTCAAGACGCTGCCCGAACTGAGCCGCCGCGTGGACAGCATCGAAAAGAAACTGAAAGAAGAATAATCACTTAACGACCTAAAAAAAACAAAAGAATATGAAAAAATCATTTTTATTTGCAGCCGTATCGCTCATGCTGGTAGGATGTGCAGGACACGGTACGGTAATCAAGGGTGAGGTTGAAAACCTCGCCGACGGATACGTATATCTCGCAGACATGAAGCAGCAGGGCGCAATCATCGACTCGGCGATGGTCAGCGACGGCAAATTCCGTTTCAACATCAATGACGTGCAGCCTACGTTCGCCCGTATCGCCAACGAGCAGGCGCCCGTAGCATACGTCTACATCGAGGAGGGCGAAATCGTCGTCAGCGGCAACATGACCGACAGTTCGGTAACCGTAGGCGGGACAACGGCCAACGACGGATTCGCTGAATACGTCAAGGTGATGAGCATGCTCCGCGAGGATTTCCGCAATGCCGAGACACAGGAGATGGCGGATGCGATAGACGCCAAGTACGAGGAGCTCGTAGCCACGACAATCGAGCAGAACAAGGACAACATCTTCGGCATCGACCTCTACATCGGCACCAACGGCTACGACACTCCGGCAGCAAAGATGATAGAATATCTGAACGCACTGCCCGAGACCATGCGCGAGATTCCGCTGGTCAAGAACGCAATCGCACAGGCCGAGCAGAAGATGAAGACCGAACCGCAGGCGGAGGGCAGCGACTATGTACCGCACTATATCGACATCGTGCAGCCGGACATCGACGGCAAGGAGATTTCGCTCGCTTCGGTCGTCGAAAATCCTAAAAACCGCTATGTGCTTATCGACTTCTGGGCTTCGTGGTGCGGTCCGTGCGTACGCGAGATTCCCGAACTCGCCGCAGCATACGCCAAGTATCACAAGAAGGGTCTGGAAATCTACGGCGTTTCGCTCGACCGCGACGCCGACGGCTGGAAGAATGCGATAGACAACAACAAGATGGTCTGGATAAACGTAAGTACGCTCACGAGCTTCGACAACCAGGCTGTCGAGGACTATGCCGTGCAGGCTATTCCGACCAACTATCTCGTCGATTGCTCCAACGGCGTAATCATCGCCAAGAATCTGCGCGGCGAGGAGGTGGCGAAGAAATTCGCCGAACTGTTCGAATAAACCGCAACCGACGATGGCGATTTACCGAATTCTGGGCATCGACCCCGGTACGAACTACATGGGCTACGGCGTCCTCGAAATCGAGGGGCGGACGCTGCGGGCAGTCGTACTCGGCGACGTCGATTTGCACAAAATCGCCGACCCTTACGCCAAACTGCGTTATATCTTCGACTGCGTATGCCGGCTCATCACCGATTACGAGCCGAGCGAGGTCGCACTCGAATCGCCGTTCTTCGGCGAAAACGTACAGAGCATGCTGAAACTGGGACGCGCTCAGGGGGTGGCGATGGCTGCCGCCCTGAGCCGTAACAAAAGCGTGTTCGAGTACGCCCCCAGCCGCATCAAACAATCGATTACCGGCACCGGAGCGGCATCGAAAGAGCAGGTCGCCGGAATCGTAATGCGCACCCTGAAAATCGAAGACCCTCCGCGGCGTCTCGATGCCACCGACGGAATGGCGGTAGCACTGTGCCACTATTTCACCTCGTCCTCCCCTATCGACCGTGCGCTCGGCACGGCGCGCGTCAAAGGTCTCGGCGGCGACAAGCGCGCCCGCAAACGCGGAACGCAGACCTGGGAAAGTTTCCTCAAAGAGCACCCCGACCGCGAGATAAAATAGCTGCGATTCAAGTCCTTAAAGTCCTTAAAGTTCTTAGGGTCCCTAAGGTCATAAAGACTTTATAAGATGAGGCAATTATATACAAATGTACACTAACACCTTGCGGGTTCCGACCGAAGTCCCCCGCACAGGCGGGGGATTTAGGGGGTGGG
>CAZESW010000078.1:0-7273 GCA_964514795.1 uncultured Alistipes sp. | reverse complement strand
TGATTATCAGCGACGTCTTGCATAAAACTATTCATCTGCATATCTCAAAACTGCAATCAGTTATTTATCAATATATTACAATAAGCAGTTGCCTTAACCGTTATTTTGAGCAATAATTTAGAACTATATATCTGATTATTCATACATTTGTTGCGTTGTCATCTTTCAATAGACTCATTCGGGATTTATTCGGCAACCTAATCGACTCAGAATATTTTCTACGATCTTTTTCCATGCTTAAATCACACCAACCACGGATTCCAATATGGGTCATAGTCCGTCTGAAAAGTTGCCAGTTGCCAGTCGGTAATCGGATTCTTCGTTTCATCGACCTTGCGGGGAATTTGTGGATTGAGTCTGAGTTTGGCGGCATCGTTGAGCCATTTCATCGAATCCTCGTAGTCCCGCATACGCACGATACTAACATTATTTGGCGCAATGGGTTTGGAGAGTTCATAGACGGCTAACCGAACCATGTGTTTTTTGAGATTGTAGTTGCGATGATCATGCAATGAAAGGTTGTATCCAAGTTACGGAATATCTGCATTGACGTCGGTTTCTGGGTAGAAAACGCGACCATCGTAAGCCACATATTCATAGTCAGACAATTCATAGGCATTGTATGCTGAATCATAGTCGGCAATAGCGCCCCAACAATCTGATGCAAACGGGTCGATGTTGCAATCAAATACATTGAGAGTTATAAGCGTGTAGAATGTACCATCATACTTGACAACTGCCCATAATGGATATTCAATAGACCGATGTCGCAGGCTTGCAGCAACCCCTGATAGAGCGGATAACCTCATGTATCTGTCCATTGTAATAGATATGTATACCTACTGGATAGGTTATGCGCCTTTCATAGTTTGCAATATACTTACTTACTTTTTGCGAGTTCTTTCTCGACCTCGTAGTTTTCCGAAAGGTACTCAACGATGCTCATTTCTGCCGATTGCTCAGCTTGAATGAATTGTTCATCATTGCCACGAGTGAGTTGCTGCAATGCTTCTTGGGTAATAATGTTCAAATAGTCGCTGTTATTGAGAAATCTTCTGCCGATCATAACCAATAAGCATTTGTTCAATTTCTGCTCCACAATAAGGGCTGCAGTTCGGTTGAAGACGTTTCCACAACTCATATTGTCGAGGAGATGGGCTGAAATCGATATGGATATTACACGGTGCTTTGAGTTTGTTGACCGCCATTGCTTAATGAATTTCGATTGTGATTTCGCCTTCCTTTTCAAGCATGGCCATAATTCATTGAATGTCGCTCGAGAGTTTAGTACCTCTCCTTAGACCGAGTTTTTGCCGACGATAATGCAGCCGTCCGAATCATCTTCGGTATTGCCCCAATGAATTAATATTCCAAGAAAATGTGGAACATCATGCAGATACGGCATTTTGCGATTGAATTTCTGGCTATGTTCCAATGTAATTTTATATGTACCTGCAGGAATGGCGGTGCGGGCATAGACCTTTTCATTGCATTTGCACGGCATCCATCGAGAGGAGTCGGAACAATTTTCGGGAAGAGCCCGAACTGCATCCTCGATTGTATTACAAAAGAATGTGCCGTCTTCCCTTTAAATTTGCGTATGATAGATAGTTTCATGTTCTAATCTGTTTATAGAAAGAGTAGAAGCATATAGTCGCAAAAGTTTGTAATGAAATCTGCTTTTCGTGCTCAAAAATATATTTTTAGTATATCTTTGCATCAATACCGATGTATAACAAAATTTATATATACGACTATGACAAAAGCAGACATTGTAAAAGAGATTGCCACAAAGACTGGTATTGAGAAACAGACAGTATTGCTGGTGGTAGAGAGCATGATGGAGAGCATCAAGACCTCAATGATTAATGGAGAGGAGGTATTCCTTCGCGGTTTTGGCAGTTTTATCATCAAACATCGCGCAGAGAAGACCGCTCGAAATATTACCAAGAATACCGCTATTATTGTTCCGGCCCACAATATTCCGGCATTCAAGCCGGTAAAGAGTTTTGTCGAAAAGATAAAGTGATTCCGACATGATGCTATATAAAAGGGACATCATCGTTGATGTCCCTTTTATAATTTGTGTAATCCAACCACCCGATAGATTCTTTGTAGTATATTATCTAATATCACAAAGAACAAAGAATATATCTATTTTGAGAACATATCCTCCATCTGCTTCTTAACCTCCTGCTCGCGAGTGTTCTTGTAATAATGTTTAGATATAGTTATCGAGCTATTGCCTGCCATCTCTGCAACCATGAATGCATCATATTTTGCCACCATCTTCGAGATGAATGAGCCTCTGGCCGAATGCCAAGTGATGTGTTCTCTAATGCGTAGCATCTTGCAAATCTTACTTAGTGTTTCAGCTACATTTTGCGAGAGGTCTTGAACTTTTGAATCATATCCCAAGTGAGATTGCACACATCAACGTTTGCCATACCGCCGGTATAATAGCTAAAAAGGAACAAATCAAGGGAAACTGCTCTCTTGGGATTAAAATAGTTCAGTCTATATTGATAATTTTTGTAATGGCTTTCTCTGAAGCCGCTTTCTAGGTAGCTTCTCTCAATTTTATGTCGTCGCCCAATACTTGGAACGCTTCCATATTAACGCCATGCATACCTTCCTTATATGCATAATTGCAAATTGCACGAAGGCGACGAAATTTACCGGTCAATCCTCCTTTGTTGCCATTGCGAATGCCGCGCTCCTTAATCCAGAAAGCAAAATCCAGCAGAAACTGCTCATTTATATCTTGAAAATAGTAGGATGAAAGCGCTTTGCCGTATCGTTCCTTGGTAAATCCGATTAGTATCTTACGAATGTTGCCATATTGTTTGGCATTGTTAATACTCTCGATTATTTATCCATTCTTGATACGTTTCTTTTCTCTAAAACGCATCTCCAACGAATCAATCATCTGAAGTACGGACTTGACCCTTACTTCCGGCTTTGCCTTTTCAATCTCGTCCAATGCGACCACTGAATCGGAGACCATGCACGACCTTCTATTTCCCACTGGTCGGCAATATGCAGGTACTCATTTTTGATGTCGAATATTCGCTTGTTTTTGGATGTCGCGGCTGCACATCCTGTACGGAAATTTTGGGATTTCTGATCCCAATCCTTTATTGGTCCAGTGATATCCAATACTTTTGGAACTCTATTATAACCACTCTTGAAGAATATCATCTTCAATTTAACCATATTGGGATCTTTTTTGTTTTGGTCGCCATGAATGTTAATAGTATAGCTGCTCATAAAAAAAACGAATTAGTTGATATTAGTACTGTTTTTTACTCAATTTCGGCTAAATTAACCTACATAGAAGCCTGCATGGAAGTATAGGATTGCACCCTAAAAAGGGTTTAATCGTTATATTTACCGTCTATTCTACGCTATATGACAAAAAGTTGCCTAGGTGACCACACCCCGGCAACTTTGTTTACCCTATGTCTTTTAAGGACTTTAACAAACAAGGCTGCCGGAATCCGGCAGCCTTGAAATTTATGATTTCCGCAGTTAGTTTTCGCTTACTTCGCTGACCTCGATAATCTCGACCGACCAGTCGAACAGGTCGGAGGCGCACTGCTGCTGCATGCGGTACATCTGCGACGTCGCGGTCGTGTCGTTCATCACGGCATTCACGAACGAATTGACGGTCGGGTAGGTGTTGTTCACCTTCTGCGACAGACAGTTGTAGAACGCGTTCTGCTGCGGACGGTCGAGGCCCGACGGCAGTACGTTCGCGCTGACGAGATAATTGTAAGGATAGATATGGCGCATGTTGCGGGCATCGGTGTTGAGTTCCTCGACAATCGTCGTCACGACATACACCTGCACGGTGTCGTTCACACCGGGCATCTGGATAAACGTCGTGTAGACCGGATAGTCCTCCTCGATATTCGCCGCCACATTGTCCGAGAACAGCATGTATTCGGCATCGGTCAGGTCATTGAGGTAGACCATGTCGCGATAGTCGCGCAGGAGGGTGCGCATGGCCTGACGCTCCTGTCTGTTCCATTTCGCCTGCTGCGAGCAGCCGACGATGCTTAAAATCGAAAGTGCCGCAACCGACACCGTCAGTAAGATTTTTTTCATTGCGTAATAATATTTTTTGATACAAGTTGGCTTTTTTGCCTTCGTTTTCCCGCCTCGGCATAGCCTGAACAAATTCAGCTATGCTCTCGGCTTAATGAAAACGTTGAAATTCGTTACGCAATGAAATGCAATCAGTGTGCCACTCCGCGATATATGCGCCGCCACCTGAAATATCCGACGACGGCGAGTGCGGAATAGAGCGCGTAGAGCGATGCCGTAAGCGGAATGCCTTTATATATATAAAGTGCCGCCGTAATTGCATCCACGGCGAGCCATACCAGCCACTGCCCGATATATTTGCGCGAGAGCATCCACATTGCGACGATGCTCATCGCCGTAGTCATCGAATCCCAGAACGGCACGCTGCTGTCGGTGAACCGCACGAGGATAAAGTATATCGCGGCGTGTGCAACGGCATACACGGCAACGAGCGGAACTGCGAGCCGTGCCGGAGTCGGTGCAATATCCGCCGTCGCGCTCTTTTTCGCGGAGGACGAACGGCGGTGCCATACCGCGAGTCCGTACAGACCCGCGAGGATATAATACACCTGCATCGAACAATCGGCGTAGAGCCCCGATTTGAAATAGAGCACGCCGTGAACGACGGGCATTATCAGTCCGACAATCCAAAGATATATGTTGGCGCGGTATTCCAGCCACAGATATAGCAGTCCGAGCGCAACGCCGATTGTTTGAAGCAGGAGTTTCGGGTCCATGATTATCCTTTTAGAAATTAAGCGTTACATTCGCCAGCACGTTCAGCGGAGCCTGCGGGAAGTAGTTCGCCCACGAACCGCGTTCGGCAAGCGTCGCACCTTCGAGCCACGAACCGCCGAAGCCGTTGCTGCAATACTCGGTGTTGAACAGGTTGTTGAGCGCGACACCGAATCTCACGCTCTTCACGCGCTTCGTACGCAACGTATACGACAAGTCGAGATTGCTCACGCAGTAACGGTCGAGCGTCAAATCCTCGTAGTTGCCGTTGGTGAGGTACTGTTTGCCGACATACTGCGTGTTGAGTATCGCCTGAAAGCCTTTGACGTGGAAATCGAATACCGTTCCCGCAATCACGTTCGGCGAATAGGCTATCGTGCGCGTTCCCATGGCGAATTCCGCACCGTCGATATTCTCGACGTAATTTCGGATTCGGTTCTGACTGAACGTAGCGTTCGCTCCGAACGTGAACCACCTCGTCGGACGCACCGAGAGCGTCAGTTCGATTCCGCGGCGGTAACTTTCGGGCACGTTGATGTTGAGATTGTCGCCGCCGTCGTTCATCAGTCCCGTATGAACCAACTGGTTGCGGTAATCCATGTAGTAGAGGTTGATACCCGCATCTACGATGTCGTAAGACAGACGGTAGCCCAGTTCGTAATCGAGCAGCCGTTCGGCTTTCGGATTGCCTTCGAGACCCGAGAACAGATAACGGTCGGTGAAGTCGTTGCGCGTCGGCTCCTTGTGTGCCACTGCGAACGAGAAGTAGAACGAATGGTGTTTGCCGAGTTCGTAGTTGATACCCGCGTGAGGATTGAAGAAATGATACTTTTCGTTCACGTCGATAGGCTGCATCTGCCCCTCATCCCAGTTGTAATTGTCGTTCGTTCCCCACGCTTTGTAGTGAACGTAGCGGTACTGCACGTCGGCAAAGAGATAGAATCCCTTGAAAATGTTCCAGTTCGCCTTGGCGAATACGTTGGCATCCTGCTTGCGCACGTCGTTGTCGTACCATCTGACGTTGTCGTACAGTGACCGGTCGCCGACGCCGTCTATCCAGTCGAGCGTGCCCCAGTGCGGACAAGCGTACATGCTCCACGAACCGCCGAAAACCATATCCAGTTTCTTCGACGAGTATTGGGCGGCGGCATTCACTCCGCCCAGATGATTGCGCATCACCTTGCGGCGGATAAGGTCTGCCTGCGCGAAGCCCTCGCCGAGATTCAGATTGTCGTAACCGACCGTCCATGCGTCGTCCTTGTACTGCTTGTAGTAGCCGTAGCCGTAGGTATAGAATCCCGTTACGTTCAATGCCCACTTGTCGTTGAAACGGTGGCTGACGAGCAGTTGATTATTTATTTGCAGATAGTTGTCCGTCTGGTCGTCGTAATAGTTTACCTTCGTTCCGTCGGCGAGCGTGAACGGTCCGTCCGACGTTGCGTACTGTCCGCTGTCGTGGTAACGCCGTCCGTAACGCTCCATATCCTCTTTCGACACGCCGTTATAGGTGAGGTAGGTTTTCGACTTTCCGCCGAACGATATGAGTTTCACCATCGTTCCGGAATAGTAGTACGCACCTTGCAGCATGTACGATTTCAGGTCTGTGCCGCCGCGCTCTACATAGCCGTCCGAACCGATGTGCGACAATCGCGCATCGACCACCCAGTGGTTGCGCATCAGTCCCGACGTGATGTTCACCGCCTGCTTGTTGGTGTTGTACGAACCGTAGGACATCGAGGCGCTGCCTCCGAAGTCGGGCGACAGGGCGTCGGTCGTCATGTTTATCGCTCCGCCGAAAGCACCCGTGCCGTTTGTCGAGGTTCCGGCACCGCGCTGAATCTGTATCGAACCGACCGACGACAGCAAATCGGGCGTGTCGTACCAGTAGACCGAGTGCGAATCGGGATTGTTTACCGGCACGCCGTTCACGGTTACGTTCAGACGCGTTGCATCCGTACCGCGCAGACGTATCGACGTTCCGCCGATTCCGATACCCGTTTCGTTCGTTGCAATCATCGACGGCGTCATTGCCAGCACCGACGGAATGTCGAGCGCGTAACTTCCGCGGACGATTTCGTCGTGCGTGAGGTCGGTGTGCGCCGAAGGAGTGTGACGTTTGGCGCGTGTCGCCGTAACCTCCACCTGCTGAATTTCGTACATCGAAACCGAATCCTGCTGTTGATTCTGCATCCGTTGTTGCGCCGATGCTGCGCCCGTTGCGGAGAGAGCGAACGCTCCCATTCCCAAGAATAAAAAAATCCTTTTCATAACTTTTTATTAATTAAACAGTTTGAAAAGGGGTACAATATGTGATTATGCTTTCACTCCCGGTTTCGGCATTACCCGTATCCGGTACGATGGGTATAATCTCAGCCGCCTGAACTCAGGCAGCACCCCTTTGTTTCGGCCGCGAAGATACGAATAAGTTGGAGTAATGCAAAATTTTCTT
>CAZESW010000077.1:0-7341 GCA_964514795.1 uncultured Alistipes sp. | reverse complement strand
CTGGCGAAGAAGATGCAGGAGCAGGGACTGATGACGGCGATACTGCGCAAAATCAAGAACGGCACACCTTACGTCGGCTGGTCGGCGGGAAGCAACGTATGCTGTCCGACGATATGCACGACCAACGACATGCCGATTGTCGAGCCGCAGTCGTTCAAGGCCATCGGGGCGGTACGCTTCCAAATCAACCCGCACTATCTCGACGCCAATCCCGAGGGACACGCAGGCGAAACCCGCGAACAGCGCATACTCGAATATATCGAGGCGAACCCGCGCCGTTATGTCGTAGGACTGCGCGAAGGCTGCATGCTGCGCTACGAGGACGGCAGACTGGAACTTATCGGCGCTAAACCGATGCGCATTTTCAAGAAGGGCATCGAGCCGTTCGAGGTAAAATCGGGCGACGACCTTTCGTTCCTGCTGTAAACGTACGACGCATTATTATATATAAGTATAACCGATGACTTTTACACGCGAACGCGGCGACCTCGGAGAGCAGGCCGCCGCAGAGTGGCTGCGCCGCAACGGATTCATCATCATGGAGAGGAACTGGCGGTACGGCAGATACGAAATCGACATCATAGCCTCACGCTGGGACACCGTCCATTTCGTCGAGGTCAAGACCCGCCGTGCCGGTTCGCTCACGTCGCCCGAAGATGCAATCACCGAGGGAAAGATACGTTCGCTGCGGAAAGCGGCATCGGCGTACATGGCATATCACCGTCTGACGCAGGAGGTGCAATTCGACCTCGCAGCCGTAGAAATTATGCCGAACGGCGCACAAAATGTCCGATACGTGGAAAATGCTGTGCAATACGGGTGGTAATTTTGGATTTAATACAGAAAACATTAACTTTGCGCGGTTTTCAGAATTCAAAGAATTGATGTGGCTTTACAACATAGGCATCGCAGCATACGAAACGGCGATTAAAACTGCCTCCGCATGGTACCCCAAAGCAAAACTTTGGAGCGACGGTCGCAAGGGTCTGTTCGAGCGCATGCGAAATGCCATCGACCCCGAAGCACGTATAGTGTGGGTACACGTCGCATCGCTCGGAGAATTTGAGCAGGGACGGCCGATAATCGAGAGAATCCGCGAGGAGCATCCAGAGTACAAAATTCTCGTCACGTTCTTCTCGCCGTCGGGCTACGAAATCCGCAAGAACTATGCGGGTGCCGACTATATTTTCTACCTGCCGTCCGACCGTCCGGCGAATGTCCGCCTATTCCTCGACATCGTGAAGCCCGAAATAGCGATATTCGTCAAATACGAATTCTGGATAAACATGCTCGGCGAACTGCGCCGCCGCAAAATACGCACCTACATAGTTTCCGCCATTTTCCGCCGCAATTCGGTATTCTTCCGTCCGTTCGGCGAAATGTGGCGCAACGCGCTCGAAACCTACGACACGCTGTTCGTGCAGAACGAGGAGTCGAAGGCTCTGTTGTCGGAACTCGGCTACGACAACGTAATCGTCGCGGGAGATACGCGGTTCGACCGTGTGGCGGCGATTGCTGCGAGCGCCAAACGCATAGACGCCATCGAGAAGTTCAAGGGCGGCAAACGGCTTTTCGTCGCAGGTTCGACATGGCGGCCCGACGAGGAGATACTACAACGGCTTATTGATAAAAATCCCGACATCAAATTCGTCGTCGCTCCGCACGAGATGGACGAATCCCGAATAAACAAAATAATCGGCGACACCGTCGGAGGTGCCGTGCGCTACACGCAGGCGACCGACGCGACGCTGGCGGCAAGTCAGGTGCTCGTGCTCGACACGGTAGGTCTGCTGGCTTCGGTTTACGGCTATGCCGACTGGGCATATATCGGCGGAGGATTCGGCGTCGGTATTCACAACACGCTCGAAGCGGCAACGTTCGGGCTGCCGATAGCGTTCGGCCCGAACTACGCGAAGTTCAAGGAGGCTTGCGATTTGGTCAATCTCGGAGCCGCACAGTCGGTCGATTCGGCGGAAGCGTTGAAAGAGTGGTTCACACCGCTGCGCGACGATGCCGACCGTCTCGCCGAAGCGAGCCGCATATCAAAGGAGTACACCTCGAAACATCAGGGAGCAACCGAAATATTCGTCAAGACCATTTTCTCGCATTAATGGGAGAACCTTAAAGACTTTAACGACCTTAACGACTTTAAGGTCGTTATTTTTTCGCCCGTGCCGCGATTCCGGCACTTATGCCGCGACGCATGGCGACAAGCCATTCGGCTTTCTGCGGGCGCAAAGTCGCGAAATAATATGCAGCCAGCACGAACGTAAACAGCCGTTTGCGCCGTTCGTCCGCCAACAGTGCAGGCACGTCACCATTAGATTCCGCACGGACATATTTGCTGCGGCCGACATCGAAACTCTGTCGGTCGAACCGTTCGCGGGTCAGTTTTTCGTCGGGAATATGGTGGAAAATTTCGGTGTGCGGAACATAATATAGCCTCTTTCCGCCCGCCCGAAGACGTGCGAAAAGGTCGGTCTCCTCGCCGCCAGTCAGAGCCTTGCCGTTGCGACCCAGCGCAGGGTCGAATGCGCCGAAAGCGGCGAAAACCTCCCGACGGAAAGCCATGTTGCCACCGGCGGGAACTCTGCTTTTCGGAAATTCGCGCACCCGTCCGCCCAAATCTATCGGATTGGCAATCATCCGCTCCGGATATGGCGACATCCATTTCGGACGACCGTTTTCGTAGCGCGGGACTACCCCGCCACCCGCAACGGACGCTTCGGGGTGCGAATCGAAGAAGGCGATATAGTTGCTTATGTACTCGGGCACTAGTGTTTCGTCGTCGTCGATAATCGCCACGATGTCGCCCGACGAGTTGCGGATTCCGCAGTTGCGGGCATTCGACAGCCCCTGCTTAGGCTCATCGACCATGCGCAGAGAGAACTGCGGATGTGCCGCCGCAAAACCGGCGAAATCGGCTGCTGTCGAGTCGGTCGAATTGTTGTTCACAACCACGCATTCCCACAGCGACGGGTCGGCGGTCTGACGGACTACCGATTCCAGCGCGCGAAGGAGATGCGGCGCGCGGTTATAGGTCGCTATTATCAATGAAAGTTTCACAGAGCAAATGTAATAAAATTTCGTGTCCGCAGCATACTAATCGGCCCCTCCGACGCATTATTTTACTCAAAACGCATATCTTTGCAGTAAATTAACAAAACCCGAAAAAATGAAAAGATTAAATCTTATCGTTCTGTTCGTGCTCATCGCGGCGTCGTTCGCCTCGGCACAGCCGAAACAGACGTTCGTTACGGTCACCGTATCGCCCGACCACAGCGACTGGCTCTACACCTGCGGCGAGAAACCGAAATTCAGCGTATCCGTTACCACGAGCCACTGCCCCGTAGCCGATGCCAAAATCCACTACGAAATATCGGAAGACATGCTCGCTCCGATAAAGAAAGGCGACATGGTGCTGAAAGACGGCACGACCGTAATCACCGGCTACACGATGAAAAAGGCGGGATTCCTGCGCTGCCGTGTATGGGCGACTGTGGACGGATGCAAATACGAGGAGTGCGCGACGGCAGGATTCGACATCGACCGCATAGAACCGAAGACCGTGATGCCCGACGATTTCGTCGAATTCTGGGAGAAGGCCGTAGCTGCCAACCGCAAAATAGATATGCTGCCCGAACTTACGCTCGTGCCAGAAAAATGCACCTCGAAAGTGAACGTCTACTCGGCAAGTTTCCAGAACTACCGCAAGGGTTCGCGCATTTACGGAACTCTCTGCGTTCCTGCCAAAATCGAGGGCAAATATCCTGCGATACTGATTGTTCCGGGAGCGGGATGCCGTTCGCGCAAAGGCTTCTACGAGGAGGCGGAGAAAGGATTCGTGACATTCGAAATCGGCATCCACGGCATATCGACCGTACTGCCCGACGAATCGCTCTACACCGACCTTAAAAACGGTTCGCTCATCGACTACTGGTTCGCCGGCATCGACGACAAGGACAACTATTTCTACAAGCGCGTATTTCTCGGCTGCGCCCGCGCAATCGATTTTCTCGCCGAACTCGACTTCGTGGACGAAGACCACATCGGCGTAACCGGCGGCAGTCAGGGCGGAGCATTGACGATAACCACGGCGTGGCTCAACCCGAGAGTCAAATGCGCGGCGGCGTTCTACCCTGCCATGTGCGACCTCACGGGCTATCTCCACGACCAGGGAAATGCGTGGCCGTACGTATTCAAAAACAAGAAACTCGCCACTCCGGAGCGGCTGGAAACCGTCAAGTATTACGACGTGGTGAATTTCGCGCGACGCCTCGAAGTGCCCGTTTTCTTCTCATTCGGATATAACGACATGATAGTCTGCCCGACCTCTACCGTCGGCGCGTACAACGTCATCCGTTCGCCGAAAAGCCGCATGGTCGTTCCGCAGTCGCGCCACTACACCTATCCGGAGCAGTGGAAGGCCCGCTCGAAGTGGATGATGGAGAATGTGGTGAAATAGCGTGGCAAACCTCCAAAGTCAAAGTCCTTAAAGGTCGTCAAGGCCTTTAAGGAATTTTATTTTCACCGCGTTACAGGCCTGCCGGGCGTCTGCCGAAAATATTTTTCCGGCAAAAGTTTGGATTTGCAATATTTTTGCAGTACCTTTGCATCAGCAAACGCGAAAAACCGCTGCCGAATGGCAGGTTTGAAGATACATCGCGGGATGGAGCAGTTGGTAGCTCGTCGGGCTCATAACCCGAAGGTCGTGTGGTTCGAGTCCCACTCCCGCTACTAAAAATGACGATTCGTTTCCGAATCGTCATTTTTCTTTTCTTCCGGAATTGCGGGCTACCACATAAATCCGACCGATAAATTTACGGCACCGGACATTTCGCTTCTGGTTACCCAGTCATAACGGACAGAGCCGCCACCATAACCATAGGTAATCTTAACGTGCTCCTTATATTTCGTCTCGTGTATCTGATAACCCACACCGATATTGAGCTGATGTCCCTTTTTGCCGACTCCGATACCGACACCGATTCCCGGTTCGATTAAATAACCGCGGAAATATCCCTTGTTCAGCGGCAGGTTGTAGCCGGCATTCAGTGCTACATAAGGTGAAACCTTCGAATTTTTCAGAATATCCGTCCGTACATGAACGAACAGCGGCAGTGCGAAATCGGTCTTTCCTTTATGCAGATTATCATCTTTCATTCCCGACAGAACGGAAGGGCGGCTTCCTGGGAACATTTTCAGTCCGACACCCAAACCGACCGACAGCTGCGGAAATATGCGGTAACCGTTGATGACGTGCAGCGATGTACGATATACGCCATTGGTGCTCATCACGAATCCCTGGCTGAACTCGACCATTCCGAAATAACCACGTTCGATAGAGCGCGGCTGACTCGGAATCTCCTCCTTATTTTTCTTGGCGCCGCTTGCAAAACATGCTGGCACTACAAATAGCGCGAATACCGTCAAAAGAAATAATTTTTTCATGGGAACATGGATTAAAGTTTTGCAAATATAATAAAAATTCTTTGATTTCTCGGCACGAATTGGTGAAATACGCTATTTTTGTGTCAAATATCAGAGTTATGAATCGAAAGGAGTTGAGCGAAATGTCGCTGGAAGAGTTGTGGCAGCTGTTCCCGATTATCCTGACAGCCCACAGGGACTGTTGGGCCGACTGGTACGGAGAGGAGGCGGAGCTGCTGCGAAACGCCATGCCCGGTATCGGGCGCATCAGCCATATCGGCAGCACCGCCGTAAAAGGCATTTGGGCGAAGCCGACGATAGACATACTCGCCGAGATTCCCGCAGGAGGAAGACTCGCCGATTTCAAGCCGGCAATCGAAAAATGCGGATATATCTGCATGGCAGAGAGCGACAGCCGCATGGATTTCAACAAAGGTTATACGCCGCAGGGATTCGCCGAACGGGTGTTTCATCTGCATCTGCGCCATTCGGGCGACAACGACGAACTGTATTTCAGGGATTATCTCGCGGAAAATCCCGACATAGCCGCAGAATACGAACGGCTCAAACTCGACCTTTGGAAACGGTTCGAGCACGACCGCGACGCATATACGCATCACAAAGGCGATTTCGTAAAACGCCACACCGAGCGGGCGAAAATTCTGTTTGCCGACAGATACCGCACCGGCAAATAACGCGCTATTTCAGCAGATAGCCGATATATATCACATATATGGCGAGATACGCCATACCCTCGTACACGGTAATCCGACGGCGGCCTATCACGAGAGCCGAGAGCAGAACGGCGAACGACGAGCCGACCATAACGGCGACATCGAGTTTAGTTATGCCGGTTACTGCCAACGGCTCTATCGAAGCGCTTACACCGAGCACCAGCAGAATATTCGCGATATTCGAGCCGAGTACATTGCCGAGAGCAAGTCCGCTGTGGCCTTTCAGTGTGGCGGCAAGGCTCGACGCAAGTTCCGGAAGCGACGTTCCTCCCGCCAATATCGTTATGGCTATCACCGACTCGCTGATTCCGAAACCGCGGGCAATGTCGGTCGCCGACTTCAACGTCAGATGCGCCCCATAGACTAATGCCGCCAGGCCCAGAACTATCGACACGGCGGATACGCCCCACGAGAATTTTTTGTCGGGCTGCGTCCGTTCCGTCGGCCGGGCATCCTTCGCCGCCCCTTTTCTGTCGCGGCGATACGAGACGACGACTATCGCGATATAGACAACGAGCATAGCCACACCCTCGAAGCGCGATATTCTGCCGTCGAGAATCATAAATGCGAGTATCACCGACGCCGCGATGCACATCGGTATGTCGCGGCGGATATTCTCGACCGTAAATATCAGCGGAGCCACGAACGAACAGACGCCGAGAATCACGAATACATTGAAAATATTCGACCCGACGATATTTCCGACCGCGACATCCGCATTTCCTGCGGCGGCTGAACCCGCACTCACCGTCAGTTCGGGCAGCGACGTGCCGACCGCAAGTATCGTCAGACCAATCAGATATTCGGACATGCGCAGCCGTTCGGCAATCGCAACCGCGCCGTTAGTCAGCCATGTGGCCCCGACCGTCAGCACGGCAAGACCGAGAACAAGCATCAACCAGTACATAATTCAGTGTGTTTCGTATGTTTCGTGCAACAAATCCTATGTTCGCACCTGCAGACGACAAACAATATATTTGCCAAATTTCACACGCCGGCGAAAGATAAATCGTCCTATGAGAGTGCAATAATTGCAAAAAATTCGATTAACGTTTGCAATTTCATTTTTTTTGTTTACCTTTGCACTCGCAATCGGAATAAGGGATTCACCCGACCGAAAGCGAAACGATGGTGCCATAGCTCAGTTGGTAGAGCAAAGGACTGAAAATCCTTGTGT
>CAZESW010000076.1:0-7351 GCA_964514795.1 uncultured Alistipes sp. | reverse complement strand
TGATACAATAAAATATTGTATATATATTTGAGGCTAACTATTGCATCTGCGCAATCCCCCAAAAACAATCGCAACCTCCCGTTTCCGACCGATTGCGATTGTGTGATGCAATATTTTATTGTATATTTTGACTACCTCCGACTATTGCCGTCGAATGGGGCGATTTGTGTCCATAATGTCCTTAAAGTGCCTAAGGACCCTAATGTCCCTAGTGACCTTAGTTACAGAAAACACTGAACGCCTTGAACCGAAATTTTGTTTGTTGCAGATTGGGGAGATGCCTTATTTCTCGCAGCCGCAATGGTGGTCGTGGTCGTGCATGCCGAGTACAGTGTGGGCGACACGGCCATGCGACACGATTTGTATAGGGCACTGGTAGTTGTCGAGCTGCTCCTGCGTGATTATGTTGGAATCGTGGCGGTGTACCGAGCGGTTCACGCAGACGATATTTTTGACGACGCTCGTTATTGTGCCGACATCGTGAGAAACCATCACGATTGCCATTTTCTCGTTCAGTTGTCGCAAAAGAGTGTACAACTCGTTCTCGAAACGGTTGTCCACGAAATTCGCCGGTTCATCGAGGATAAGCAGTTTCGGCGATAGTATTATCGCACGGCAGAGCAGAGTGCGCTGCAACTGACCGCCCGAAATCTCGCCGATTTGCCGGTCTGCAATATCGGCGATGCCAGCCATTTCGAGGAGTTCGAGCGCACGGGCTTTGTCCTCGCGATTGTAGCGGTGAAAGAAACCTTTTTCGGATTGCAAGCCCGACATGACGACCTCTTTTACCGAAATCGGAAAGTTGCGGTCGAAATCCGACTGCTGGGGCATGTAGCCGATATGGCGTTTGCCGCCGATGTTGAGTTCCGGCGAGAACGTTATCGTGCCCGAATGCGGCACCGTGCCGAGAATGCTTTTTATCAGCGTGGTTTTTCCGCCGCCGTTGGGACCTATTATGCCGAGAAAATCGTCGTCGAAAATGTCGAGCGAAACGTGTTCCAACGCCGTATAATCGTCGTAGCGGACACAGACATCGCGCAGGGATATTATTGCGGGCATAACTATTCTGTTATTAACGAGGTTATGCGCTTTATCTCATGTATCACATCCTCTGCGAGAGGGTCGATTTCGACTGCATCCGCGCCTATGTCCTCGCAGATGATTTCGACGCTCGAACGAGGGAATTGCGACTGGTAGAATACATGCCGTATTCCGTCGCGCCGTGCATTCGAGATAATCTCGTTCAACCGTTTCGCGCTCGCCTCCTTGCCTTCGTTCTCGACCGAAATCTGTTCGATGCCATAGTTTCGGGCGAAGTAGGTGAGGGCGGGATGATAGATTATAAAATATGGATTGGACGAGCAGCGGCACATCTCGGCGACCTCTTCGCCGAGTTCCAGCAATCGACGGCAGAGAGCATCGTAACGCGGTTCGTATTTGCTTATGGAGTCGGGTAGTGCTGCGGATATTGCGTCGAATGCGTTTTCCGCCATTACCATCAGCTCTTTCGGCGAACACCAAATGTGCGGGTCGATGCCGTGGTGGCAGTGCTTGCCGTGATGATGGTGCGAACAACTGCCCGCTATCGGTTCGATGCCTTTGCTCAAATCTATAATCTTGCTTTTGTCCTGCAATTTGCCCAGCAGATTATTCTCGAAATCAAGTAAACCTGTACTAAAAATAAGCCGCGCATCATTCAGTGCTATAAATTGTTTCGGCGTAGGCTCGAACGTCTCGGGCGATGCTCCGGCAGGTACGAGAATCTCGACATCGAAATCGTCGCCGACAATCTCGGTTACAATCTGCTTTATCGGCGCGATGGATACGAACATCGTGTTTTCGTATCTCCGTTCGCTGCGGCACGAAGTTGCCAGGAGTGCAGCGACGGCGATTGCATATATAAATATAGGTATACGTTTCATAATGGTTGTTGTTTTTGTATTGCAAAGTTAATCATTTTTGCGAATCCTGTAACAATATTCTGCTTTGAGATAGGGTAGGTCCGAGGTTCTGCGGTTTATGGCGATAGTAATTGTTGAAAACATCTTAACATATAAAAGTCGGCAGGAGTTGGCGCGTTGCGAAATTTGATTAGATTTGCAAAAACAATTTAACTATGAGCCTGAACAATCCTTCGCGCGTAATCGAAATAGCCGAGAGTGCCGCAGAAACCAAACTGAACCGACCGTTGGGCAAACTTGCCGTTGCCGGAATACTTGCCGGAATTTATATCGCAATGGGCGGAACTCTATCATTGATAATCGGATACGGTTTTCCGGAGATTACTGCCGCCAATCCGGCAATGCAGCGTCTGCTGTCTGGAATGATGTTCCCGCTCGGACTGATTCTCGTAGTTTTTGCCGGGGCAGAGCTGTTTACGGGCAACAATGCCGTATTGATACCGAGTTTGTTGAACCGACGCTGCGGAATAGGTGCGGTGTTGAGAAACTGGACAATCGTATATTTCTGCAACTTTATCGGAGCGCTGTTCTTTGCCTATGTTATGGTGTATCAGGCCGGTTTGCTGTCCGATGTGTGGCGTAACGCGATAGTGTCGATGGCTGAGTTCAAAACGTCGATGCCTTGGATGCGGGTGTTGATAAAAGGAATCGGTGCAAACTGGTTCGTATGTTTGGCGGTTTGGCTCGGATTCGCGTCACAGAGTGCCATTGGAAAAATCGTGGGCTTGTGGTTTCCGGTAATGTGTTTTGTCGCACTCGGTTATGAACACAGCGTCGCCAATATGTTTTTCATCCCGTTGGGAATGATGTGTGGCGCAGAAGTTTCCGTCGCGGATTTCGTACTCGACAACCTGATTCCGGCGACATTGGGCAATATCATCGGCGGCGCATTGTTTGTCGGCTGTGCATACTGGTATCTGTCCGACAATCACCGAAAATAAATGATTTACAATGTATATAGGGTATAGTCTACCCTGATATATAAATTTGGTGCAATATGGGCATTATGTTAAATTTTGGTCGGGGTAGTTCGGAATATGGAGAGATATGGTGATTTGGGCATAAGATTGTCGGAAAGGATAAATATCGACGATATGCGGCAAGTGCTCAGTTATATACGGGAAAATAACGGTATCGATGAATTGCTGAAATATATTTTTGACGACGATACGGATGTCGCATATCGCGCATTATGGATTTGCAATCATTTGACGGATGCGGAGATAAATTCTTTGCCGGAATCCGTGATTATCGGACTTATTGATATGGTCATAAATTGCGAACACGACGGAATGCGTCGGTTGATGCTGAATATTATATACCGTTGGCCGGTATGCCGAATTCGACAGGTCGAGTTGTTGGATTTCTGTTTGGAACGCGCAATGTTGCGCACAGAGCCTGCCGGAGTACGCTCTGTTTGCCTGAAATTGGCTTATAAACTGACAGATGGGATTTCGGAACTGCAAAACGAATTATATTACGTTCTGGATTTGTTGAATGATTCCGATTTGCCGCCGTCTTTGAGTTGTGTACGCAGAAATATTTTGAGATTGTCTAAGTTGTAACAGCCTGTAATTTGGCATTTTCTGCGCACATTATCCTTAAAGACCTTAACGGCTTTAAGGAGAAACGATTATTTATTTCCTCGGATTCAGTGATTCGAATGTCCCGTTAGAATATACAATAATAATGCGTTCGATATCCGAACCGTTTATCCCCGTTCTGCCATATAATGATGCTTGCTGTGCAGCGTTGGAATCATGATTCTTATCCGGGGCCGGGATATAACTTAATTCTTCGTCATTCGATTCTGTCGATGTGCCGAACAATTCTGATTGCACCGAAGTATCGGCTGCATCCGATTGTGGCGTCGTCGATGAATTGTACATCTCCTCGGAATTGCCGAGAAGCCAGTACGGATTGATTTGTGGAAATCGTGTAATTATTTTTCGAATCAATTCGTAGCTCGGCTGGTTGCGTCCTTTCAGAATATGAGAAATTACAGGCGGATTTACTTCAAGCCTGCGAGCAAGTCCGCTCGGTGTCAAATTCTCGTTTTGTATCAAAATCTGTAATTTTTCCTTCATAATTCTGATTTTTTACAAATATAAATACTTTTCACGAAATAAACAAGGATATCGCAACAATTGTAAAATGTTAATAAGTGTTAATAATCTTTACATTTGTTAATAGATGTAATACTGTTAAGAATCAATCCAGATATAAAATAATTTATTAGTTTATATAATATACATAATTTGCTGGTCGAACTGCATATATAGCATATAACAACTTGTATATTGCACAAATTGCATGAATCGGCCGATACGTAGTATTACAGATGTGACATTAATTTATATAAATATTGTAATTTGCTGGTTTGTCAAATATTATAATGGTAAAATTCAATTTATGAATATGTCTGACCGGCCGGATTTCATGTGATTAGCGACAATATTACACTTGTTAATAGTAAGCCCTCTATATGTAATTATTAACACTTGTTAATGTTACAAATGTTACAAATGGACGGTTGCAATATAATTGTTTGTGTTTACAAATGTAAATGCATGATGAATATTTCTGTAAAAAAGACATTTTCAAGGCTATTTATTTGCGACTATCAACACGTTTTAGCCTGAATAATACGTTCGGTAAACATTATGTTAAATTATGGGGCGCATATATAAAAAATATCGTCCCTATATACGTGTATATAAGGACGATATAAGGTTATTAACAACTACCCTGCTATTGCAGAGACTTTGCGATTTCGGCGAACTCTTCGGGAGTAAGTTTCAGTTTTTCCTTGTGGAAATCGACGTCGTTTTCGCTGTTCATCGGTATCAAATGGATGTGTGCGTGCGGAACTTCGAGACCCAGAACCACCATTGCGACCTTCTTGCACTCTGTTTTAGCCTTGATTTTTGCCGCTATGCCCTTTGCGAATGTAACGAGTCCTTGCAGTGTTTCGTCGTCCAAATCGAATATATAATCGACCTCTTTTTTGGGGATAACGAGCGTATGCCCTGCTGCCAGCGGATTGATGTCGAGAAATGCAAAATAGTTGTCGTCTTCCGCAATTTTATAGCACGGAATCTCTCCTGCTATGATTCGTGAAAAAATGGATGCCATATAGTTTCTGTTTTATTGTTACTCCTCCTTGAATTTCGGAGCCATTATCTCCGAATATATTATTGCCTGACGAATGTCGAAATCATCGGCAGAAACCGCAGGTTTTGCATTGTCGGTGTCTGCTGCCTCATCTTTCGGCTTATTTTCGGCAGTATGCACCCGATTTAAATCCGGTGAGGCCGGGTTCTTCTTCTGTTTCTTGCGCTTTGCCGACGTCGAGAGTATGTGTTGCATGACTTTCGGCCTGACATCGGAGAAAGTAGTATCTCCGTATGTATTTTGCGCTGCCGTGCCTTCTTGGGCAGGCGCATCCTGCTCGACAGACGGCGTTTCTGCGTTTTTGGAGGCTTTTTTCGCCACCTTGGCTATCTGTGCGGCCACGCTTATTACAATCAGCAGTATAATGCCTAGATTCTCGAAAATATCGTCCATCGTTGCGGGTATTTAGTTGTCCTTGTTGTCCATGCTCCGTTTGGCGGTTTCGATTCCTTTCACGTGGCGGAATTTGTCCATCAGTGCGTTGAGCGAATCGGCATCCTGCACATATATGCTTATTTTGCCCTCGAAGATGCCGTCGTGGCTGCTTATGCAGACCTCGCGGATATTGATGCTGAAATCTTCCGATACGATGTGCGAGATGTCGAGCAACAACCCCATGCGGTCGATACCGCGCAACTCTATTGTCGACAGATACGAAACTGCCTTATGCTGCGACCACTTTATCTGGTCTTTGATTATGTTCTTGCCGAATTGCGATGCAAGCCGGTTCAGCTCGTCGCACGTCGATTTGTGAACGATTATTTTGCCGGTCGCATTGTCCTTGAATCCGACTACGTTGTCGCCCGGCAGCGGGTTGCAGCAGCTCGCAATGACGAATTCGTCGTCGTCGATACCGGTTTTTTCGCTGTCTGTCGTTTCTGCGTCGTCCGCAGGATAGTCATCGTCGTTGGAGTCGCGCCACAATGTCCAGAATTTGAGAATCTTGCTCGTGGAGTTCGATTTCAGGATCTTTTCGAGGTTGTCGAGCTTTATTATGTCTGCGCCGACCTTGCTGTAAAATTCATCTTTCGTCGTGCATTCGTATGCCGGCAAAATTTTTCGCAATACCCTTCCGCTCAATGTGATGCCGAATTTTCCGAGCTGTTCCTCGAATATCGCCATTCCGCGTTCGATGTTGTTCTGCCGTTCGCGTTTCAGGAAACTCGTAATCGCCTGCTTCGCCTTGGTAGTTGTGACTATGTCGAGCCATTCGGCTTTCGGTTTTGAGTTGTCGGCGGTTATGATTTCTATCTGGTCGCCAGACTGAATCTGCTTGGTTATCGGCTCGATTTTGTGGTTGATTTTCGCACCTATCGCTTTGTTGCCGATTTTGGTGTGAATGTCGTATGCGAAGTCGAGTGCAGTCGCTCCGAATGGCAATCTTCGCTGCTCGCCCTTTGGTGTAAATACTGCAATTTCGGAGGTATATAACGATAACTTAAAGTTGTCAAGGAATTCGACCGCATTTTCGTTCGGGCCGTTCAACGCATCGCGAATCTTTTTCAGCCAACTGTCGAATGCGTCGTCATTCTGCGACAGCGTCGCATGTTTGTATTTCCAGTGCGCCGCAAATCCGCGTTCGGCTATATCTTCCATTCGCTGTGTGCGAATCTGTACCTCGACCCATACGCCGTCGGGACCCATTACCGTGGAGTGCAATGCCTCGTATCCGTTTGCCTTCGGCATGCTTATCCAGTCGCGCAGACGGTCCGGCTTGGGCGCATACAAGTCTGTAATAGACGAATATATCTGCCAACATTGGGTTTTTTCGGACGGGAATGGCAACGCCTGGAATACGATGCGGATAGCGAACAGGTCGTATATCTCCTCGAACGGAATCTGTTTGCGCTGCATCTTCGTCCATATAGAGTAGATGCTCTTTATGCGTCCCGAAATCTCATACCGTATGTTGTTGCTGTCAAGAACCTGCTTTATCGGAGCGCAGAATTTGTCGATATACTCCTGACGTTCCGATTCCGAGTCTTTCAGTTTGCGCGAAATCTCCTCGTACTCCTCCGGAAAACGGTATTTCATACATAGGTCTTCCAGCTCGCTCTTGATAGAGAACAGACCGAGCCGGTATGCCAGCGGCGCGAACAGATATATCGTCTCGCCGGTGATTTTTATCTGCTTGTTTCGCGGCATATATCCAAGCGTCCGCATGTTGTGCAGACGGTCGGCAATCTTTATCAGTATTACCCGAACGTCGTCCGACA
>CAZESW010000075.1:1708-7371 GCA_964514795.1 uncultured Alistipes sp. | reverse complement strand
CGTCGGCAAAAACGCAAAAACATGCACCGGTGTGCGTGTGAGCGCGTTTTTTTCGGCGCGTAAAGATAATTAAAAAAGTCCATATATCGGAAACTGTTTCGAATTTTTGGAGTTTGCGACATAAAAAGTTTCGGCTTCTTTGGCGTTCTTTTCGGGTAAATAATCCCGAAATAAAACTCGAAACGGTTTCTCGAATTTTAAGGTTGCTTTGAACCTATGCGCAGGAGTGTTTTTTATTTGGTTGCGATTCTTGTCCTTGCACTTTCGTCGAACGCGGTTTTCGGCGAAAATATTGCGCAGGGTGTCCGTGTCGTCGTAATAGATGCCGGACACGGCGGCCCCAAATTCCCGGGTGCGCGGTATAACAGCATCTGCGAAAAGGATATAAACTTGCAGGTCGCACTGAAACTGGGTGCGCTTATCGAGCGCAACATGCCCGGCGTGAAGGTGGTCTATACACGCAAGGTCGAAAAGCAGTTCTCGGCCGTGCTGACCGAGGATTTACAGGCCCGCGCCGACATAGCGAACAAGGCGGACGGCGATTTGTTCATCTCGATTCACTCCAATGCCGCCCGCGATTCGGGTGTCCGCGGCGTCGAAACGCTGATTATGGGCGAAAGCCCGATGGAGACCCGCGTGAACGAGAATATTCTGTTCGCCAACAACAAGGACGAGTTTCTCGATATGTCCGACCAGAAGACCGCCGCGATTGTGAGGGCATATATCCAGAATCTGCAATTCACCTACGGCGAGTACAGCGAGATGATGGCGCGGCTGGTTCAGAAACACTACGCCAAACTCGGCAAAGTCAATCGTGGAGTGCGCAAACAGCCGTTGAAGGTGCTCTATGCCACCGATATGCCGAGCGTGCTTACCGAAATCGGATTCATGTCCAATCCGCAGGAACTGAAATATATAACGTCCGAAAAGGGACAGAACGAAATCGCCGCAGCCATTTTCGGCGCGGTGAAGGACTATTCCGAATATGTCCGCAAGTCGTCGCTTGCCGATTCGGGTTCGGCGGCGGAAATCGCGGAAACGACCGCTCCTGCCGTAAACGATGATTCGGCATCGGAACGGAAGAACGACGAAAAACCGGCTCCGAAACCGGCTGATGTCGGCGGACGGTCGTACTCGATTCAGATAATGGCGAGTGCCGACAGATTGAAAGCGGGCGATTCCCGTTTCGGCGTCTACCGCAATAAAGTCAAGGAGTATCGTGCCGGAGGCAAGTTCCCGTACAAATATTGTGTCGGCGAATATGCCGACCGTGCGGCGGCGCAGACGGAGTTGAAATCGGTGCGCAAGAGTTTCTCGGCGGCTTTCGTCGTTGCGGTCGAGAACGGCGCGATAGTTACAGGAAAGTAAAACAAAAGAATTATAATCGAAGATGAAAAAAGAGGTTAAAATCGGAATTTATGCGATAGTGATATTGTTGTGCGCATGGGCGGGTGTCCGCTTTTTGAGCGGAGTCGATGTTTTCGGCCGCCATGCGATATACTATGCGCGTTACGAGCAGGTGAACGGAGTGCAGAATGCGGCTCCCGTGATGATTCGCGGCGTCAAAATCGGCAAGGTGTCCGAAATCCGCGTCGCTCCCGACAATCCGACGAGCGTCGAGGTCGTTCTCTCCATTCCGCGTTCGTACCGCCTGCCGGTCGATTCCGAGGCGAGAATATGCAGTACGAGCATCATGGGCGGCAAGGCGATAGAGATTATTCTCGGTTCGTCGCCCGAAATTCTCGAAAGCGGTGCGGCAATCGATTCGGGCTACGAAAAAGACCTGATGTCTTCCGTCGGTTCGGAACTCGACTATTACAAGGATAAGATTACGACGCTGGTCGAGAACTTCAACACGACGCTGCAAAGCCTTAATGCCCTGGTGGACAATAACAACAAATCCATCACCGAGGCGCTGTCCCACCTCAATTCCATCGCTGCCGGACTCGACGGCGCGATAGGCAAGGATAAAGAACAGTTGGCGGAAATCGTGTCGAGCATCGACAAATTCACGAAGGCTTTGAGCGAGAACAGCGCCCATATCGACAGCATAATGACCAATATCGACTCGGTAACGTCCGACCTTGCGGCGAAGAATGCCGGCGAGTCGCTCGGCGCAAGCCTTGCCGAACTCAACTCCGTGCTAGCCAAAATCAACGGCGGCGAAGGAACTGTCGGCCGTCTGATGCACGACGAACAACTTTACGCCAACCTTGCGCAGGCTTCGGCCAATCTTTCGGCTCTGCTTGCCGACTTGAAGGAGCACCCGAAACGCTATGTCCACTTCTCGCTGTTCGGAGCGAAAGAGGAGGCGGACAAACTGAGTGCCAAGACTGCCAAGAAAGAGGCGAAGGCGCAGAAGAAACTCGCCAAAGCGGAGAACAAGTAGGCGGAACCGGTTTCGCTGCGAGTGCTCGTCGTTTACCGCATCGTTTTTACATAGACTATGATTTATCCCGATAATTTCGAGCAGAAGATAGGGTTCGACTCCGTGCGCGAACAGTGCAGGGCGTATTGTACGATGCGCCGTGCGTCGGCCATGCTCGACGAGGAGCGTTTTTCGACTTCGCGCAGGACAATCGCCCGCCGTCAGTCGCTCGCCGACGAGATGCGCCGTATGCTGACCATGGAGGGCGACGCTCCGACCGAGGAGTTTTTCGACATCGGCGACATCGTCGACAAGGTGCGCGTCGAGGGAACGTTTCTCGATACCGCGGAGGTCGTCCGGCTCGGCTCGACGCTTTCGTCCGTCGCTTCGACGGTCGATTTCGTGCGAAGCCGCGAGGCGGGACTCTATCCGCGAATGAACGAACTGTGCGAGGGTGTGGAGTCGCTTTCGCATATCGTGCGCGAAATTGCGCGCATTGTGGACGAATTCGGCAATGTGCGCGACTCGGCATCTCCCGATCTCGCGTCCGTGCGCCGCGAGATACGCTCCCGCGAGGGTCAGGTGTCCAAACGGCTGCAATCGGTCTTGCAGGCCGCCAAGAGTGCGGGCATCGTCGATACCGACGCCGTCATCTCGATTCGCGACGGACGGGCAGTGATTCCCGTCTCGGCGTCGAACAAACGCAAGTTGCAGGGCTTCATCCACGACGAATCGGCTACGGGAAAGACATTCTATGTCGAGCCGGTCGAGGTCGTCGAACTCAATAACGAACTGCGCGAACTGGAATACGCCGAACGCCGCGAGGTGGTGCGCGTTCTTACCGCATTCACCGATACCGTCCGGCTCGATGTCGATGCAGTCGCCCGTGCCGAGGAGTATATCGCTGCGGTCGATATGATTCGCTCCAAGGCGCGCTGGGCCGTCGAGAACGGTGCGGTGATGCCGATAATGTCCGAGGATTCGACTGTGCGCCTGATTACGGCGCGTCATCCTCTGCTCGCCCAGAATCTGCGCCGCAGCGGCCGCGAACTCGTGCCGCTCGATGCCGTGCTCGACGAGCGCAGCCGCATCCTCGTCATCTCGGGCCCTAATGCCGGCGGAAAATCGGTATGCCTGAAAACGTTCGGACTTATCCAGTATATGTACCAGTGCGGATTCCCGGTGACGGTTTCCGAGAACAGCGAACTGCCCGTATTCCGCAACATATATATAGACATCGGCGACCAGCAGTCTATCGAGAACGACCTTTCGACCTACTCGTCGCATCTGCTCAACATGAAAGCCGTGCTTGCGGGTGCCGATGCCGCTACACTCGTCCTTATCGACGAATTCGGTTCGGGTACCGAACCGATAATAGGTGCGGCGATTGCCGAATCCATACTCGAACGACTTGTCGCGAGCCGTGCATTCGGAGTCATTACTACGCACTACTCCAATATCAAGTATTTCGCCTCCAATACCGAAGGCGTGGCCAACGGCGCGATGATGTTCGACGTGCAGAACATCCGTCCTCTTTTCCGCCTCGAAACGGGCAAGCCGGGCAGTTCGTTCGCAATCGAAATCGCCCGCAAGATAGGCTTGCCGGAGGATATTATCGCCTCCGCCAAGGAGAAGGCGGGTTCCGACCATATCGACATCGAGAAGCAGTTGCGCGAAATCGCCCGCGACAAACGCTACTGGGAGCAGAAGCGCGAACGCATCCGTCAGACCGACCGCAAGGTCGAGGAACTGGAACGCAACTATAACGAGCAGCTTTCGCGTATCCGCGAGGAGCGCAACGCGATAATCCGCGAGGCGAAGGAGAAGGCGAAGGAACTGATTGCCGAAGCTAACAAACAGATAGAATCCACCATAAAGAGCATCCGTGAGTCGCAGGCGGAACGCGAACAGACCCGCCTCGTGCGCAAGGAGTTCAACGCATTCCGCGAGAGCGTCGAGAATGCCGGGAATGCGCTGCGGGAGAAGGACGAGCGTCTGGAACGCGAAATGGCGCGTTTGGAACGGCGCCGCCAACGCCGCGACGAACGCAAGGCTTCGCAGTCGTCCGCTCCGGACGAACCGGCGGCCGAGGTGAAGAAGCCACTGCCGCTTGTCGAGGGAGCGAAAGTCCGCCTTATGGGTCAGGACGGCGTCGGTGTCGTGCAGTCTGTCCGCGGAAAGAAGGCGCAGGTCGCGTTCGGCCAGATATTGACTACGGTCGATGTCTCGCGGCTCGAAACGATTTCGTCGGCGGAGTACAAGCGGGCAACACGTCCCGAAACTCCGAGGACGGTTATTTCGTCCGACATTTCGCGGCGTCGGCTCGATTTCCGCAGTACAATCGACATTCGCGGCGAACGTGTCGTCGATGCTCTGGAAAAGGTGCAGGCACTGGTGGACGATGCTCTGATGATTGGCGTGAGCAGCGTGACAATCCTGCACGGCAAGGGTACGGGCGCACTGAAAGAGGAGGTGCGCAAGTTCCTGCGGGCGATGCCGGAGGTCGAGAGCGCCGTCGATGACCATGCCGACCGCGGCGGTTCGGGAATTACGGTGGTAACGTTCGGAATCTGAAACTGAAAATTGCTATGAATTATCTTTTATCCGAAATATCGGCAATCTGCGGCGGCGAATTTCGCGGCGAAGACCGCACGGTGATGTCGGTCGCTACCGACAGCCGCAGTTATGCTACGGGCGACGGCGCGATGTTCGTCGCCATCAACGGAGTCAATCACGATGCGCACGAGTATCTGCACACGATGTACGACCGTGGCGTAAGGGCGTTTATGGTCGAACGCGACTGCGACCTGCCGTCGGATTGCGGCGTCGTGAAGGTCGCCGATTCGCTCGCCGCTTTGCAGACCCTTGCAGCATACAGGCGGACGCAGTATCGCGGAACGGTCGTAGCCGTCGGCGGCTCCAACGGCAAAACGGTAGTCAAGGAGTGGATTGCCCAATGCGTCCCTGCCGGAACGAAACTTTTCCGTTCGCCGCGCAGTTACAATTCGCAGCTGGGTGTCGCCCTGTCGCTGCTTATGATGGGCGACGATACCGATGTCGCGGTAATCGAGGCCGGCATATCGCAGTGCGGCGAAATGGAGCGTCTGGAACGGATGATTCGCCCCGATGTCGCGATATTTACCTCGATAGGCGATGCCCATCAGGAGAATTTCGAGTCGCTTGACCGTAAAATCGCCGAGAAACTTATTCTCGCCCGTTCCGCACGTACGGTAATATTCCATTCGGCATACCCCGAACTCGCTTCGGCGGTTCGTGCCGAATATTCCGACCGTGC
>CAZESW010000075.1:0-1608 GCA_964514795.1 uncultured Alistipes sp. | reverse complement strand
ACGGTGCTCGTGCTCTCCGACATTCTCCAAAGCGGACTGCCCGACGAAACTCTCTACGCGCAGGTGGCGGCAATGGTCGCCGGAGCATCGGTCGGAATGTTCGTCGGTGTGGGTGCCAAAATATCCGAATATCGCTCCGCATTCGCTTCGGGCAGCCGTTTCTACGCCTCGACCGAGGAGTTGCTCGCCCGTATCGGCGAACTCGACATTGCCGATGCCGCCGTGCTGATAAAGGGCAGCCGTGCGAGTGCTTTCGAGCGCATATCTCACCGACTGGAACTCAAATGCCATACTACGGTGCTGGAAGTCAATTTGCAGGCTATGGCACGCAACATCAACTATTTTCGCGAACGTATGCGCCCGGGTGTCAAACTCGTTGCGATGGTGAAGGCGTCGGGCTACGGTTCGGGCGATGCCGAAGTCGCCCGCATGTTGCAGCAGCAGGGTGTGGCTTATCTCGCCGTGGCATTCGCCGACGAGGGCGTGGTGCTTCGCGAAAGCGGCATAACGATGCCGATTGTGGTTCTGAATGCCGACGATGCGAGTTTCGACGTAATGGTCGCCCATTCGCTCGAACCCGAGATTTACAGCGAACGTTCTCTGGCGGCATTCGTCCGCGAGGTCGAGAGTGCCGGCGGCAGGAACTATCCGATACATATCAAATTCGATACGGGAATGCACCGTCTCGGCTTCTCGGAGCACGAAATCGGGCATCTGCTCGACCTGATGGACGGCTGCGGCGATACGGTCCGTGTCGCATCGGTGTTCACGCATCTGTGCGTTGCCGACGACCCGTCGCAGGATGAATTCACGCGCCTGCAACTCGCCCGTTTCGAGCGGATGAGCAGTGCCGTTGCCGAACATTTGCCGTATCCGGTGCTGCGTCATGCCGAAGCGTCGGCGGCTATCGTTCGCTTCCCCGATTCGCAGTACGACATGTGCCGCCTCGGTATAGGAATGTACGGTTTCGGTTACGAACACAACGACAATCTCGAAATGGTCTCGACCCTGCGGACGCGAATCGTGCAGATTCACGAACTCGAAAGCGGCGAAACGGTCGGTTACGGCCGTGAGCAGACGCTTTCGCGGCGGAGCCTTATAGCGACTATCCCGGTAGGCTATGCCGACGGTCTCGACCGTCATCTGGGCTGCGGCGGCTGGTCGATGCTCGTTCACGGCGAACCCGCTCCGACGGTAGGCCGTATATGTATGGACAGCTGCATGATAGACGTAACCGATATTGCGGACGTTGCCGAGGGCGACGAGGTGGTCATCTTCTCGCCGCAGAGGGGCAATACGCCGGAAGATATGGCGCAGGTGCTCGGCACGATTCCTTACGAGGTGCTGACATCGGTGTCGAAACGTGTGAAACGAATATATATCAACGAATAAACTATGCAGGCAGGCACTTTGTATCTGATTCCGTGTCCGATTGCCGACGACACGATGCCGTACGCCGTTACGCCCGAATCCAACCGTGCGGTTATCGATTCGCTCGACTATTTCATCGTCGAGAACACCCGTTCGGCCCGACGTTTTCTGTCGAAGGCGGGCATTGCGCGTCCGATAGACGAACTGGAATTCGTCGAACTCGACGAACATACGGTC
>CAZESW010000074.1:0-7422 GCA_964514795.1 uncultured Alistipes sp. | reverse complement strand
TTCGAGCGGAACGACGACGCTCTGCTGTATCGTCTCGGCGCTCGCTCCAGTGTAGGTCGCCATGACGTTGATTGTCGGCGGCGCGATGTTCGGATAACGCTCGATAGGCAGCACCGCCAGTCCGAGCAGTCCGCCGAGAACGATGATAATCGAGATTACCGACGACAGGACGGGACGTTCGATGAATTTTCTGGTGTTCATTTCGGCGGCCTCCTATTTCTTGTTGTCGGTGATGAATTTCTTGATTTTGACCGGCGTGTCGTTGCGCAGCATGCCGACGCCCTCGACGACTATCGTGTCGCCCGCCATGAGTCCCGATTCGACGACGTACTCCTTGTCGTTGCTGATGTGGAACACGCCGACGATTTTCGATTTGGCTACGCCGTTCTCGACCTTGAACACATACACTTTGTCCTGAATCTCGTATGTCGCCGACTGCGGAATCACGATGCAGCCCTCCTGCTCGTGGGGCAGCATCACGTTGCCCGAACCTCCCGACAGAAGCAGACGCTTGTGGTTCGGGAACTTGGCGCGAACCGTAACCGAACCCGTCGTAGGGTCGATGATACCGCTGATGGCCTCGATTCGTCCCTTTTCCGGATATATCGTTCCGTCGCTGAGCTGGAGCTCTATCGACGGCATCGACCGGAGCGCGTTTTCGAGCGAACCGTGACGGCGGGTGAGCGAAAGCACCTGCGCCTCGGTCATCGAGAAGTAGACGTACATCTCGGAGTTGTCCGAAACGCTTGTCATCGGCGTCGAGTCGGACGGACTTACGAGCGTGCCGACACGGAACGGCAGCGTGCCGACCACTCCGTCGGACGGACTCTTGACGAGCGTGTACGAAAGATTGTTGCGGGCATCCTCCTCCTTGGCTTTCGCCTGTGCGAGCTGCGCCCGTTCACTCGCGAGAGTCATGCGCGCCATGTTGAGCTCGAATTCGGAGATAATGTCCTGCTTGAACAGCTCCTCCTTGCTGTTCGCCGTCAGTTCGGCTGCATCGACGGCGGCACGCGCCACATCGACATTGGCGGACGCGGTCTGCAAAGCCGCCTGATAAGGCACCTGGTCGATTACGAACAGCGTCTGTCCGCGGCTGACGACCGAACCCTCCTTGACGTAGATGTCGGTGATGTAGCCCGACACCTTCGGCCGGATATCGATGTCCTGCTTTCCGCGAATCGAAGCCGAGTATATCGAGCTCAGTTTGCGGGATGTCGGTTGCAGAATCATCGCGTTGTACTCGCGGGTCCGTTTGGTCGTCTGCTGCTCCTCGCATCCGCACATCGTCGTGGCTGCGAATACGCATGCGGCAAGACCGAAAATGGTTTTGTAAGTCATAGAATATAGCGTTTTTATTTTTTTCGGCTCATGCGGACGGAATGGAAATATCCTGCCCGACGATTTGCGATGCCGTAAACCGTGCGCGAAAATAGCAATAATTTTCGGGATATTCTAACCGAATCGCCGCGAAAAGGAAATTTTCGCGGGTGAAACGACCTCTCCGGCGCGACTCTATTTTTTCAACTGTTCGTGCAGCATTGCCACCGCGTAAGCCGAGGCCCGCGAGATAATCTGCGAACGGTCGGTTCCGCAGTCGCGCAGTACGGCGAACGTCCCTTCGGGAGTGGCGATGCCGAACCAGACGGTTCCGACTGGCTTTTCCGCCGTTCCGCCCGCAGGGCCCGCTATGCCCGTAGTCGCTATCGCGTAGTCGGCGCGGGAGATGCGCCGTGCGCCGTCCGCCATCTGCCGTGCGACCTGCTCCGAGACAGCGCCGTAACGTCGGATATCTTCGGGATTCACGCCCAGAACCTCCGCTTTCGATTCGTTGGAGTACGAAACGACGCCGCAGAGGAGATATTTCGACGCTCCCGACATTGCGGTGAACATCGAGGCGATTGCCCCTCCGGTGCAGCTCTCGGCTATGGCGAGCGTCTTACCTTTTTCTATAAGGCGGTTGTGGACGAGTTCCTGCATCGAAGCCTGCTCGAAACCGACGATGTGGTCGGGAATTATCGAATAGAGTTTCGCGAATTCGCGGTCGATTGCCGCCCTCATCTCCGCTCCGTCGGCCTCGTATGCCGACAGCCGCAGCCGGACGATGTTCGGCGCGGGCAGATAGGCCAGTTTCAGCCCCTGCGGCAGCGCGTCCTCCCACTCGGCGATGCGTTCCGCAAGAAGCGATTCGGCGATGCCCGACGTAATCATCGTGCGGTGAACAATCGAACGTAGCGTGAACCTTTCGCGCAGACGGGGCATAACCTCGTCCTCGATAAGGTGCTTCATCTCGAACGGTACGCCCGGCAGCGAGACGACGACCTTGCCGTCGCGCTCGAACCACATTCCGGGGGCTGTCCCGTGGGCGTTGAAAAGCACCGTGCAGCATTCGGGCACCATCGCCTGACCGCGGTTGAGGTCGTTGAAGGCGATGTTGCGCCGTGCGAGCAGCGTTTGGACATGCTCGGCGGTGCGCTCGTCGAACACGAGCCGCGAACCGAACCATCGTGCGAGCGTATGTTTGGTGATGTCGTCCTTCGTCGGTCCGAGTCCGCCCGTGATTATCACCACGTCGCTGCCGTCCAGCGCGCGAGAGAGGGTCCGCTCGATTTGCTCCGCGTCGTCGCCTATCGACGTGCGTTCGCGGACGGTGATTCCCGCCTCGTTGAGTTTCTGCGAGATGTATTGGGAGTTGGTGTCGAGAATCTGACCTATCAGTATCTCGTCGCCGATGGTTATGATTGTCGCTTTCATATCGTTGTGCCGGATTCAGGCTGTCTGTTGTTCTCCTCCTCCCCGATAAGCGAACGGCAGATGTCGCCGACGAACTGCGGGCCGTTGTATACGTATCCCGTGTAGGTCTGTACGAGCGTCGCTCCGGCATTGAGCATCGCCTTCACGTCGGCAGGCGACATGATGCCTCCGACGCCGATTATCGGGTATGTTCCGCGGCAGCGTTCGTAGATTCGCGACACTACCTCTATCGCCCGTTTCGTCAGCGGTTCGCCGCTGATTGCGCCGTAGCCAGTTTTGGCGAGTTCGCCGCTGTCGGTGTTCATCTGCTCGGGCTTCACTGTCGCATTCGTCGCGACGATGCCGTCGAGTGGCGTGTCCATCATTATGTCGGTCATAGTGTCGATGTCCTCGTTCGACAGGTCGGGCGATATTTTCAGCAGAATCGGGCGGTACTGGTTCTGTCCGCGCCGGAAGTCGAACAGCGGTTCGAGAATCTTGCAGACGCTCTCGCGGTCGCGCGGAACGTACTGCTGGAACGTGGTGTTGTAGCTGACGTTCACCGTGAAGTAGTCCACATACTGATAGAGGTTGCGGAACACGCGCAGATAGTCCTGCGGTGCGCTGTCGGGCGGCGTCACGGTATTCTTGCCGATGTTGCAGCCGATGATTATGTCCTTGCGCGGATGGCGCAGATTGGAGATTACGCGGTCGAGACCCTTGCTCGCCAATCCTATGCGGTTGCGTATTGCACGGTCTTCGGGCAGTTCGAATACGCGCGGTTTGGGATTTCCCTGCTGCGGACGCGGGGTTACGGTTCCGATTTCGACGAATCCGAATCCGAGTGCGTCGAGTTCGCGGAATATCTCGCCGTTGCGGTCGAAACCGGCAGCCATTCCCACGGGATTGCGGAATCGCAGTCCGAATACCTCGCGTTCGAGCGACGGATGCTCGACCGAGTACATTTTTCGCAATACCCATTTGCCGCACGGTATGCGGCCGATGATGCGCAGCAGCATGATTGTGATGTCGTGCGTGCGCTCCGCCCCGATTATAGGCGATAATTTGCGTAACAGTTTGACCATAAGCGATTGTGTGTGCGATATAATATCGCGCGATTTGCAAAGATACGAATAAGCGAGTGGAAAAGCAAATTTGCTTCTCCTCGCGCTTATTCGTAAGGGACCTTAGGGTCGTTAGGGTCTCTAAGGACTGTGGAAAGGCTAAAAATACTCCTCCCTGTACCGGTAGCCGTTGCGCAGGGCTTCGAAACCGCCGATATTGCCGCGCAGCGATTCGGTGTCGCCCGCAATGTCGCAGCGGCTGCGTATCGAACCGCACAACTCGCGCCATGCAATCGGTCGCGGTACGGTGCGTCCGACCCCCGCGGGATACCACCCTTCGAGCGGCAGCCCGAAGTGCCGTGCGACAGCCTCCACAGCCATTGCCGTGGCGTTGGCCTTGCCCTGCAACGAGTAGCCGGCGATGTGCGGAGTGGCTACAAGCGCCTTTCCGAGCAGACGGCGGTCGATGTCGGGTTCGTGCTCCCAGACGTCTATCGCGCAGTCGAATCCGCTGTCCAAAAGAGCCTGCGTGTCGATAACCTCGCCTCGCGAGGCATTTATGACGATAGCCCCGTCGCGCATCTCGGCGAGCGAACGGGCGTTCAGCAGATGGTGCGTCGAAGCGTCGAGCGGAACGTGCAGCGTCAGTATGTCCGCCTGCCGCAAAACCTCGTCGAACGGCAGGAATCCGAGGTGTTCGCGCTCCTCTCTCGGCGGGTCGCAGCAGAGAACGCGGAAGCCCCACGACTCGGCATACTCCTTGACGAGCCGTCCGACGTTGCCTACGCCGACGATGCCCAGCGTGCGTTCGTGCGGAGCGAACCCGAAGCGCTCGGAGAGCGCGACGAGCGTCGCCGCAACCCATTGAAGCACCCCCCGCGCGTTGCATCCGGCGGCGGTCGCCGTAGCGATTCCGTGCCGCCGGCAGTAGTCGAGGTCGATATGGTCGAATCCGATTGTCGCCGTCGCGATGAATCTTACCGCCGAACCGTCGAGCAGTGCGGCATCGCATTTGGTGCGGGTGCGGACGATGAGCGCGTCGGCATCGCGGACGTCGGCCGCCGATATTTGCGACCCCTCCATGCGCACGACCTCGGCGAACGGGCGGAAAACCTCTTCGAGAAACGGAATGGCTTTGTCTGCTATGATTTTCATATCCGGTATTGTCGCGTTTGAGTAAATAAATCGCACAAATATAACTATCGAACGCCGACGTTGTGAGCGAATTGCAATTATTTTTCTACATTTGTGGCAAAATCGCGGTGTGCGATTACAGAAAACGCGAATAATATGAAAAAGATAACTGTTTATGCGGCCGCGGCGCTGATGTTCGGCTCGATGTTCGCAGGCTGCGGCGGCGGAGGCGGCAAACTGGCGGGCGATACCGACTCGCTGTCGTATGTCGTGGGACTCAACGTGGGACACAACCTGCTGGCGATGGATTCGACGCTCAACGTCGAGGCGGTATGCCGTGCGATACGCGACGTTTTCGAGGGCGAACAGCTGATGACGCTCGACGAGGCGCGCGACTACTATCTGGCGCAGAAGACCTATTTCGTCCACGAGAAGGCGCAGGCTTATCAGGAACGGTTTCTGACGGATTTGAGCAAGAGCGACCGCTCGTATGTGCGTGCACGCAACGGAGTTACGTATAAGATAACGACGCTCGGCGACCAGAGCGTACAGACCATGTCGGCACGCGATACGGTGCGCATCGCCTATACGATTCGCGACGACGCGGGACGGACGGTTCGCGAACGCGACACGCTGCGGGCTGCCTACCGCGACCTGATAACGGGTTTGCAGGAGGTCGTGAAAGTCGCGGGCAACGGCGGAAAGTTCGATGCGTGGCTGCCGTCGAAAACCGCTTACGACACGGCGGGAAACGAGGAACTGGGCATAGCACCCGACCAGCTGCTCAACTACGAGGTCGATATTCTCGACATCGACTACTACAACCGCAACAACCGCAAGTAACGGCATGTAACAAAGGGCGGAACGGTGCGCCGGACGGGGAAATGACGATATTTTGCGAAAAATGTCGGGCGACCGATATTTTTGCTTAACTTTGCGGAAAATATGCAACAACGATAAAATTAACACAATAAAAATCTTTAAGACGATGAAAAAAATCTTTTTTGCCGCACTGACGCTCGCATGTGCCGCTGCGGTAACCTCTTGCTCGAACAAGGGGGCAACGACCATCACCAAGGGCGATGAGTCGAAGATGGACTCGCTGTCGTACTGCCTCGGTGCCAATATCGGCTTCGGCGTGAGCGGCGAGATGAAGGACATTCCGTTCAATATCGACCTCGTGAAGAAGGGTATCGCCGACGGTGCTCTCGACAAGTCGAAGCAGACGCAGGAGGAGGCTATCGACATTCTCCGCGAGTACTTCATGAACAAGCGCAACGAGCGACAGATGCAGCTCGACGAGCAGAAGAAGGCTGCCGAGGAGGATTCGACCGTAGTTGTGGACAACTCGATTATGTTCGATAACGCAGAGGAGTGCGACGAGGTTTCGTATGCTTTCGGTAACGACATCGGCAACAACGTCCGTGCAAGCAAACTCCCGCTCCAAACCTACTGGCTCAACAAGGGCTTCGGCGACGCTTTCGAGGGTTACAGCGAAATCGAGGAGAACGACGTACAGGCATTCTTGCAGAACTACTTCATGGTAGTTCGTCCGGCACAGGCTGCCGAGGCTTCCGAGAAGTGGCTCGCCAAGATGGAGAAGAAATCGGGCGTGAAGAAGACCGAGAGCGGACTCCTCTACAAAGTCGTTAAGGCGGGCGATATGGATACGGCCGCTACCGACGACCGCGACATCGTAGTCGTAAAGTATGAGGGCAAGACCAAGGAGGGCGAAGTGTTCGACTCTTCGTATGAGCGCGTCGAGGAGGTCGAGAAGCAGATTGCCGAGACCAAGAAGAACGAGGAGCTGACCGCCGAGCAGAAGGAGGAGCGCCTCGCGCAGCTCGACGAGCAGAAAGCCGCTATGGAGACCATCGAGTTCCCGCTCAACCGCGTTATCAAGGGTTGGACCGAGGGTATGAAGCTCGTAGGCAAGGGCGGTAAGATTATCCTTTACATCCCTGCCGATTTGGCATACGGTCCGCGCGGCGCAGGCCGTGCAATCGGCCCTAACGAGGCTCTCGAATTCACGGTGGAGCTTATCGACGTGAAGCCTTTCGTAGACCCTAAACCGGTCGTGGAGGCAGAGGCTGAGACCGAGGCTGCCGCAGAATAAGCGGTTCCTGCCGAAAACGACAATGGGTGCGAGAAATCGCACCCATTGTCGTTTTGGGGCGTGATAACGGACAACATGCGGCGTTGTATTCGGGTCGGTGATTCGCGGCGAGAGGATAAAGTGAATAAAGTAGATAATGTAGCCGAAGAAGGGAATCGTTAAGCACCTTATTGACATTAAAGGCGGCTGAGCCGCCGTAACCTTAAATACCTTATCTCTTATTCCCGCAGAACAACCGCTTGTGGGCATAAAAAGCGGCAGACTCGATGCCTGCCGCTTGCCTTGAAGCGCCTTTGTGCGCCATTGCCTAACAAATCCTTTTACAGTCTTGCCTTAATCGCTTTGGTCTGCTCCTCGTAACCCGGTTTTTCGAGC
>CAZESW010000073.1:0-7422 GCA_964514795.1 uncultured Alistipes sp. | reverse complement strand
CGCATCGTGCGTCCGTCGGTGGTCGTAACCGTGTCCGAACCTTGCGAACCCGTAACATAGTGGTAGTTGCCGTCGCCGTCGGAGACCACATCGGGCGTATCGTCCTTGCTGCCCGCCGAAAAGCCCGCCCCAAGACCGGCAGGTGCCATGAACAGGAGAAACAATACACCAACGGATTTTATTATGAATCCGCACTGGTCCCATATCTGGATGAATACCATTTTCAGGAAGAAGTACGACACCACGCACAATCCCGCCACTACCAGCAGCATCAGCAGACCTTTCCACCAGTCGCGCGAGAATATCTTGCGGAAACAATCCCCGATCATAAATAACGGCACGACAGCCATTATCAATATCATGAACAAGACGAAAGCACCCACGAAGAATCCGAAAAATCCCCAGTCGGTTATGAACCACAACGACTCGTTCGGGTTCAGATAGAAATAGAGATAGATTGCCACCGGACAGCATATGAGCAACGAAACAGCCCCGATGATGCAAACGACCAACGCCACTCCCCACTTCTTCTTGCCGCTCTCGGATTTCTCCTCGTCCGAATCCTCAACGGCAAAACCGAAGCAGCAGAATATAAAGGAGACGAGCAGTGCTATGGCTATCCACATGGACATACTGCGTGCCTGTGCCTTGGGCGGACAGACCTCGCGCAGATACGCCTGATACTCCGATACCGACATGTCGTATTTCTCTTTGGTTATATCGCCCTGCTTCACTATGGACAGACCGTCGGCAATGTAGTTCTTTGCATTCCACGGCACCTCGACCGACTCGTCCAGCACCTCGCCGTCGATTATAAACAGGTTGCGACCACCGTCCCAGTCCTTATCTTCATACATCGTAAACTCCGTATCCTTTTTCAGGCGGTAGATCGTATAGCCACCCTTATATATCGCCACAGAGCCATACGCGGTCTGTCTGACATTCGGTTGTTCTCCGACGCTCGGATGTTCGTCCCCCGTTTTAACCACGTCGAAATATTCGCTATCGACCCGAAGGCGGGTGTAGAGTTGACTGCCGTCGTCGCAACTCCAAAGCATCAAAGGCAGCAAAAGGAGCATACAACAATTAAGGACTTTCTTCATTTTTCTGTCTTTTAGATTATTTCGCCTTCAAAGATAATAAAAATTTTCGTTGCATCAACCGAATTCTGCGATTACTCCGGTGCGTCAGAACTGGAACGAAACGAAACTGTTTTGAATCTTGGAATAAGATTCAAAACAGTTTCGCAAATGCAAGGCGCAGAGGGCAAGAACGAGGGAGTATACTTGCGTATGTAACCGAGTTCGAGTCCCGAATGCAACGCAGCAGATTGCCCGTTATCACGCACCGGAAACACCGAAAACTAAAATCCCCAGTCCGAAGCCTTAAACTCATCCTTCGGCGCGTTCGGCACGTTCGGGAAGAATGTCAGTCCCGTCAGTTTCTCAATCTCCGTTACGGGATACATATCGCTCGTAGACGGCTTGTGCTGATGATTCGAATAGTGTCCGAGCATGAACGCCACGCACTGCAACTCGTCGCGCGAGCACTCGTCCACACGCTTGCCCGTATTGCCGTTCTTCGTGCGAAGCAGCACCTTGTACCAGCCCGTAGGCACCTGGAAAGTGCCGACGCTGTTGGAACCCGTCTGTGCATTGACGGTCTTGCCGTATTTGTCGGTCCACGTCTGGAACACCACTCCGATAACCTGATAGAGCGTATCGGCGCAGAGGTATCCGTCCACGCGGTCTTCGAGATTGTTCCATGCACCGCCGCCCGTATTGAATCCGCTCGACAGCTGCGCTCCGATATTCGAGTAGTAGAACGCCTGCTTGTTCGTCGCCACCGAAACGGTGCGGTCCGACGAGCCGATCATGTGTCCGCGGGTGTAACCCGTGAACTTTGACGACTGCGGACACTTGATGTTCGGGTCGGACTTGTACGAGTCGTTGCGACCCGACGAGCCGAGATAGCATTTGTGCATCGGCGCAGCGACCCACACCGGATGAATTTTGCTCTTGCTGTAACACGACGAGAAATTGCGGATTTTGGCCGCATCGGCACGGAACGTGTGCGAATAGTAGTAGTCCGGATTCACGTCGTCGATGCCGTTGTCGTCCACGTCGGTCTGTATCGGCAGTTCGAACCAGCCGTACTTGTAGTTCGATTTCACCGACAGGTCGCGCACCGAGAATGTCGCATGTTCGCTCTCGTAGGTCTTGCCGTCGCTCATCGTCGCATAGACGAACCAGTCGTAAATACCCGTTTTCAGCCCCTTGATTTCGGTTATAGGCGAAGCCTCGGCCCCGCAGTCTATTTTAGCGAATTCGGTTGCCGACGCGCTCTTCCATGCGAAGCCCGCATTGGCGACCGACACCTTCGCGTCGTCGAAAACTATCGTCGCCGCAAGTATCGCGCTGCCGTCCGAAGCGGTTGCCGACGAAGCTCCCGTGGCATCGGCGTGCACCTCGGTGAATTTCGGTTCGGTCAGTCCGACCTGAGTCGTTTCGCCATCGACTACGACGGTAATATCCGAAATCCGGCAGACCGAACTCGAAAACAGGAACACCTGCGACAACGCCAAAGGACTAACATTAAGCGTAGTAGTCGCTCCTCCACCCTTCACGGTCGCAACCTTGTCGGTAATGGTCGCCGTATTGCAGACATAGATGTCGCCGGTAAAATTCTCAACCGTATTCAATACTATTTCGGTAATCTTGCCCTCGAATTCGGGAGTTCCGATAAACGACGTTCTTTTCTGACTGTTAAGTTGGAATGCGTTTCCGAAATCATAGCAGCGTATCGTCCATTCACCGAACTGATTCGTATACGTAGTCGTTTTATCGTACCCTCCGATTGACGATTTAGCCTCGGCATGAGTCAGCGTCGCCGTAACAGGTTTCGGTTCGGGCTTCTCAGGCTCCGTCGAGGTACGGTCTTTCGCCTTCGAGAGGTCGATATTGACGTTATAGTACTTGTTGCGCTCGACCGTACGCGTGTATTCGTAGGCATACTTCGCCTTGTCGGTAATCACTTCGACAATTCCGTCGTGATTCGCCGGAGCGACCACCATATACACCGTCTTCGCACCGTCGCGCGTAGTGCCGACCTCGTAAGGAGTTTCGAGTTCCACCTCGACGTCGTCGTTCCACAGCCCAGAAATCGCAGGCATCGTATCGCCGACAGCCGTCAAATCGTAGTGGAAACTTCCGCCGACACGTTCGCCCGAAACAAAATAGACGCCCTGCACCTGCTCGCCCGCATAATCGCCGCTCGCATAAATGTTGAAGCAGAGCAATCCGCCGAGAGCACGCAGATAGACCCGCGACTGCTCCGTGCCGGTCGTCAGCGCGACAGGCTCGGAGACCATAGGCATATTTTCGACGTCGAATTTGCCCGCCTCGCTCTGAATCTGCAAAGTCGGGATTCTGAACCATACTCCCGTCGGCGAACCCGAATTGTTCGTCCTGTCGTACGGATAGTAGGCATACATCATGTCGCCGTCCGCGAAATCGCCGGTCGTAACCGAGCAGTAGCCGAACGAGTCCCGAACCTCGACCTCCGCCTGAGCATTGAGCGTCGGGGTCTGCGATGCCACGAACACACCGAGGGTTTCACCGCCCTCCCAGCAATACTTGTTGTCCTCCAAGACGATTCGCGTGCAGTCGTCGAATGCGACGCCGAACGTCAGTTCCCGCTCCTGTGCGGGCAGCGTGGAGGTGTTCATATCTCCGGCACACGACCAACCGGCGAGTGCCGCAATCGCTACGATGCAATTCAATAATCTTTTCATAACGCGCTCCTCCTACAAATCGTCCTCGCCGCCGAACTCCGGCTGCTCGAATCCGCCCGTCGCGGCATATCCGTTCTCCATGCGGACACGCATTGCCTTCACCTCGGGCGCAGTGTAAAACTTATAGCTCCTTTTCATAAATTTTTCGTTAAAGGGACACAAAGTTAATAAACTTTAATCTAAAACGGCAATTTTGGAGGGAATATTTTACGGCAGCCGACCTTAAAGGCTTAAAGTACTTTAAATTCTTAACACCGTCAAAGCCGTCCGCCCTACCGTCGCGGCAGACCGGCGACAATCGAAACGACGGTCGCGATGCCGAGCAGTGCGGGATAATAGAGATTAGGGATTATTTCGAGCGGCGAGACTCCCGCCAGACCTGCCGCCATAAGCAGCTGTGCACCATACGGAATCACGCCCTGCACGAAGCACGACGCCGTGTCCATCAGGCTCGCGCTCTTGCGTGCCGGAATCGCGAAACGCGTCGCTATGTCGCGGGCAATGGGACCGACGGTGATAATCGCTATCGTATTGTTCGCCGTACAGAGGTTGGTGAGCGCCGTCAAGGCGACAATCACGGTTTCGGCACCGCGCCGGCCCGAAATTCGACGCGTAAGCGTCCGTATCAGGAAGTCGAATCCGCCGCCGACCTTCACGAGATTCATCAGTCCGCCCGCCAGCAGCGTCACGAGTATCAGCTCGCACATGGATTTCAGGCCGTCGCCCGCAGCCGTGAACAGCGAAACGAACGAGAACGAGCTGCTCCACACCCCTATCGCGTCGGTGATGACGATGCCGATGAAGAGCACCGCCAGCACGTTCACTCCCGCGACGGCACAGACGATGACGGCGATATAGGGTATCGCCTTGAACCACTCGACCGACTCGGGCGCGCTGACCGCACCCGACGGCGTGTCGCCGAAGAGGTATATCGCGAGCGTAAGCAGTGCGGCAGGAAGCACTATCGAAAGATTCGTCCGGAACTTGTCGCTCATGCGGCAGCCCTGGCTCTGCGTCGAGGCGATGGTCGTGTCGGAGATGAACGAGAGGTTGTCGCCGAAGAACGCACCGCCGACCACGATGGCGACCAGCCATGCCGTACCGCAGCCCATCTGTTCGGCAAGACCCGTAACCACGGGTGTCAGCGCGACAATGGTTCCGACGGAGGTGCCGATGGACATCGAGATGAAACATGCGGCGATGAAGATGCCCGCAGGCAGGAAATCGCCCGGCACGAAACGCAGCGTCAGTTCGACCGTCGCATCCACAGCGCCCATGGCCTTGGCGGAAGCGGCGAAGATGCCCGCCAGCACGAAAATCCAGACCATGTAGATTATGTCGGCATTCGCGGCGCCCTCCGAGAACAGTGCGACACGGTCATGGAGCGTCCGTCGCGGCGTTATGGCGATGGCATACACGGCCGCGGCGACGAATGCGACGCCGATAGGTATGCGGTAGAAGTCGCCTGCAATCAGCGAGCCTATAAGGTAGACTGCGAGCAGCACCGCAACCGGTGTCAGCGACAATATTCCCCGTCCGTTCTCAGTCAGTTTCATCGTTTTTATCATTAACCCCGAATCGAGGGCAAAGATAATAAATTAAAAGGATTTTCACGACCTTAAATGCTTTAAAGACTCTAACGACCTTAAAGACTTTAAGGACATTAAGGTCGCCGCCCGGCAACCTCTCCCGCATCACCCAACCGCACAAAAAAACTGCGGTATCCGCAAGGGACACCGCAGTTTCTGAATTATCACGCTACCCGACTACATGTCGTAGAAGTAGTTGGAGTTCTTACCGGTCGTAGTGTTAATCGGCAGGTAAGGTTCGTAAGCCTCGTAACCGCCGTACAGATAATCGAGGCAGTTATCCTTGTTAACAACCACGCCGTTCACCGAACCACCGATTGCGTTCGACTCCAGAGTCATAGGATGAGCTTCTGTCGACGTCGATGTCTTCGGAATAGACGAAATATGCTGCGTACCGAGAATCGAACCGATGTGCGACTTCTCGTTGGTCGAAGCATTGTTAACTACACCGGCGTTCACGCAGGTCTTGATTTCTCCGTAGAGCGCGCCACCGCAGATACCGCCGACATGGGCGATAACCTCCGACGGATTGTCGGACTTGAAGGTAATCGTACCGTTGTTCGAGCTACCGTTGCAATAAGGGATATAGCCGGACTTCGTATTGAACTGGTTACCTACGAAGTGACCGCAGATACCTCCGACGAACGCCTCGGCAGACGTTGCATTCGATTTGAGCGTGATGTCACCGATGTTCATACAGCCGTCGAAATGAGGGTTGTACGCATTCGCACCGGTACGTCCCGCGATACCGCCGACCGAAATACCGGCATTGTCGCGATAGTCAATCGTTCCTGCCATATTGATTTCGGCGTCGATATTACCGGAGTTCGAACAGCTCGTGAACGAAGTACCCGTTGCAACGTTGTTCTGGCAGAACGAGAAGATACCGCCGATGGAGATATAACCCAAGAGGTTAGTAGCACCGCTCTGCTGTTTGCCGGACGCGTTATTGTATGTGAAACTTTCTTCACACATATCCGTCCATGCCGGCCAGGTTATGGTATAATTTGCACCGGCTGCATCCGCATAGGTATACGACTTGCCCGAAGGGTCGACACCGTTGGCCTTCACCTTGAAGTCTGCATAGTTCCAGCATCCATCGACGTGTGCCCACTGCATACGGCCGATAATACCAGAAACACCGGCGACAAACAGATTGACCTCCGACTTCTGACCGATATTTACCTGACCGTAGTTGCGGCAGTTGCGGATAATACCGAACACAATCGAAGCCTTGGCCTCGGTACGGTTGGTGTTGTAACCGCAGATACCGCCGATAAAGAACGAACCCATTTCGCGATTGATGTTCTCCATCGAGATTTCACCGTGGTTCTCGCAATCCTCGACAATCATACCGCGGTTGATACCGATAATACCGCCGACCTGAACGTAGCCGTTGTGCATTGCATTACCGGACTTGGTCTGATACATATCGTGGAGATAAATCTTACCGTAGTTCTTGCAGTTCGTGATAGTGGACTGCAGTTCGTTGTCGCTGTCGGCGCACATTCCTCGAGCGATGACAACAGCGGCATTCGTATTGTAAACGCCATGCTCTGTTGCATAAAGCTCGATATCACCGTAGTTCACGATATTGGAGAAGTTTCCGACAGATTTCTCCTTGTTACCTATCATCAGGAATGCGAAGTTGAGATCCTTGCGGTGGTCGGCGTTAATCGACATCTTGCAGGACGAGTCGAACGTGATGTTCGAAATCGTGTAGCCGTAGTCGATAGCGTCGAACAGTGCAATCGAGGTATCATTCGTACGGTTCTGCTCCTCATTGCTGATGATGAGGTTCTTGATGGTGTAGTTACCACCGTTGAAGTTCTCATGGAGCGTACAGCGAGGCCAAGTGTAAATATCTACACCCGTCATATCGATAACGCGGTCTTCGTCGCGGAGTGCGCCGCCGAAGCCGAGCTCGCCGTCGATATTACGATACTGGTCGAGATCCTTACCCTTCTTACCGTCCTTGACGTCCTGGCAGAACTGACGGAACTGCTCGGCATTCGCGATACCGGTCAGCTGGTCGGAAGC
>CAZESW010000072.1:0-7447 GCA_964514795.1 uncultured Alistipes sp. | reverse complement strand
CAGCCGCGAAGCGTATATATGCGCGGCGAATCGGTAAGCGGCATCTTCATGCGTCGGGCATCGAGCGTCATCGCCTTATAGAAACATTGCGGATATTCGGTCGCGCACAACATGGATATGTCGCCGCCGTTGGAGTGTCCGATAAGTGTCACTTTCGTCCAGTCGAGTTCGGGTTTCAGCAGTTTGAACGATTCCAGGGTGAACATCACGTTCGCCTTGCCGCGCTCCCAGTTCGGACGGCGGGTTACGGCGAAATTGCCTCCCGTCATAGGCATCTCGGGGTCGTCCGGAAGTTCGTGCTGGATGCTGATTACGAAATATCCCTTTTCGGCGAGAAACCCGTTAAGATATGCGTATCGCTGATTCGCTTCCGGGTATTTGTTTTTGTGGTATCCGTGACTGAAAATTACCACCTGCGTGTGGCGATTGACTTTTTTCGGCGAATATACCGTAACCGGAATAACCCGTTCGCGGGCCGAATCATAGAGCGCCAAACTGTATTCCGTCTGCGCCGATGCGTTCAGCGAGAACATCATGGCGAACAGCAGTATGAACCGGAACTGCTTCATCTTGTAAGGTTTAGGCTATCAACTCTGCCTGTTCTCCTTTGCATCGACCGGATTGGCGTATATGCCTAAGTATATTTCGCGGGCGGTATCTGCGGCCGCACCGAAATGCTCCTCGGCTTTCGCCAGACGTGCGCGGAAAACCTGTTCCTGCTCCGGCGTGTAGCGGTCGGCATAGCGGCGCTCGCCATGCAGAATGTCGTGGGCGATATAGTTGGTGTCGTGGAGCCGGTAATTCTCGATAATGCGGCGGTCGAGCAGGTCGGTAAGTGCCTTGTAGGCCTCCGCTTTCGGCATCTCGCCGATGGTGCGCAGTTGGTCGTCGCTTATCGGTTCGCAAATCGTGATGCTGACGTTGCCTTTCGGCGAGAGAATTCCCGACATGATGCTCTCGAAATCCTCGTTCTGCTTCTTGTGATACGGTTCGCCGCTCATGCGGGCCGTGAGTTCGAGCGCCTTCTGAATGTCGCAGGTCTCGTACTGGTACGATATGGATACGGGAGTGATTTTCAGTTGTCCGAAGTCCTTTGCGAAGTCGCCCTCGCCGCTCATGCCGAGCATCTTCAACAGTCCCTGGTCGGTGGCGTCGCGTCCGTCCTTGGTGCGTCCGTTGCGCTGGGCAATCCACATTTTGCGTCCGTTCTGGATTCGCAGGCGGATGTATTCGGTCAGATGACGCGAATTTTCGAGGAACTCGCGCGGCGAAACGTCGTCCTTGCGGATAACCTTCACCATGTGGTTGGCGCGGCAGATGTCGGCTACGAGTTGCGGCCGCAGCAGATTGTCGCCCAGTGCGATGTCGGTCGTCGGCAGCGAATGGGTGAACAGCGCGAACTGCAACATGAACGCATCGAGCACGATGTCGCGGTGGTTCGAGATGAACAGCTGTCCGCCGTCCGCCGATACGTTCTCCGTACCCGCCGACTCGAAATCGGCTATGGTGGTGTCGATTATGCGTTTGATAGCCGGATACATTATCGTTTTCTGTATCTGGTCGGTCGTGCGGCAAGTCCTGATTGCGGCACGTATTGTCTCGATGTCCGTGTTCGGGAATGCGAATCGGGCTGCCGGTTCGAGCAGCGGATCATCCGCAATGCGCTGCATGGCAGCGGGAATCTCGTCGTCGTAGTAAGCCCTGATATCGTCGAATGACGTGTTCTCCATTATATTCGTTTTTTCGATTTCGCGACCCGCGCGAAATCATTGGTTATGCAAATATAATGAAAAAATCCCGTTTTTACCAAATTTCGGCGGATAAGTGTTTTCGCCTTAGCGGCTTTCCCGTTTGAGCAGCAGATGTTCGAGCAGGAGAATGACGATTATTCCCATCACGAACCCGTTGCCGACAATCGGACGCACCAGTGCCGGAATCGTGTCGATTGCCTGCTGCGGAGCGAACGAAAGGATTATGTTGAGCATTATCGGAATGCCGAGTATCAAACCGTCCTTGAATGTCGTAACGGCCTTCATCGACTGCATCATGCCGAATCCGGCGGCGATTTGCGTCGCCATAAGATATAGCAGCACCGTGCCCATGACCGGAAGCGGGATGGTGAGCAGTATCGCCACGATTTTCGGGAAAAATGCGAGCAGAATCATTGCTGCGGCGGCAGGCAGCACCGTGTATCGCGAAGCGCACGAGGTCGATGCCACGACACCCGGCGAGAGCGAGTAATCGACCGGGCCGATTACGCCGAACGCTCCGGCTGCGATGTTCATGAGTCCCGTTATGCCGACTCCGCGTTTGTTGCGCTGCGGCATGTTGTCGGCGGAAATCATGTCGCCGAGCGACTGTACCGAGCCTACCTCGTTAATGAGCAGTGCGACGTAGCAGAATATGAACGCCAGCACCACTCCCGCATCGAACTCCATCGGCAGATTGAGCAGCCGCGGGTCGACGCTGTCGGTCATGAACTGCGACGGAAAGCCCGTGAAACCGTAGTATATCAGCGAGCCGAGAATCATCGCCCATATTACGACCGTCGTTTTCCACACTCCGCGCAACAGGTTGTTGGCCACTGCCATTGCGAGTACGCAGACTATGGAGAATACGAGTGCGAGCAGCTGGTGCTCTGCGTCGGAGAATATCAGTCCGACGATAGGTTTGGCGATTGTGAACGAAACCAGAAGAAGTATCGAGATTACGATTCGCGGCGTGAAAATGCGTTGGAGTTTCGAGAGTACGCCGCATGCCGCCAGTATCGCGATGACTGCGCCGCCTATCATCATCGCCGGATATATCGTGGACGAGCCGTGTCCCTGTGCCGAAGCCGTGATTACGCCCATCAGCAGTGCAGCGGCGGGTCCCGCGATAAGCGGCAGCCGATGGCCCCACAGCGACTGGACAATCATCGTTAGCCCCATTATGGCGAACATCTTCTGGGTGAAGAATACCGTTTCACCGGCAGGCGCGATGAACGTGCTCGTGAGCACCACCGGAATACATATCATGAACCATTGCAGACCGTAGAGCAGCATCGCTCCGGCTGCCGGTCGGGTGTCGAGTCCGTATTTTAGTTCCATTGCAGAAACAGTTTTTAGTTTTATGTGATTAGGCAACACACTTTTGGTCGGGAAGTGCCGGTTTCGTTAAAGACTTTAAGGACTTTAAGGTCGGCAGGTACGCTGACTTTGTCGGGTGTAAAGTTGTATATAGTTACCTTTTTATTTATGCTGAACGAAATAACGTTGCGACTTGATGAGGTTGCGCGTGTGCAGCACCATCGTCTTCGTCTCGTTGAGGATGGTTATGTACAACATGCTTGCCTTCGTCGAACTCTCCTTGTGCTTGATGCTGCGCAGCTGGTTGGTCATCGACTCCGAAATCGATTCGAACAGTGCGTCGCGGAGTTCGACTACGAAGTGCGTCTCCGAGAAGTCGCTGCGTTGCAGGATGATGTTCACGCGGGCGAAAATCGTCTCCACATCGTCGCTTATGCGCATCAGGTCGTCGATTTGCTCCTTCGTCATACCTTCGTGGTTGTTGTCGATATGCTCGAAGCACGGGTGGGTGATGTTGCGCAGCGAACGTGCGATTTCGGTGATGTAGTCTACCGCTTGCGTATAGTAGTATGCCGCCGCAATCTCGTTGTCTTTTAGGTTGGAGAGTACGGACACGATGTTCTTCTTGCGCTGTTTCGCCATGTCGTACAGTTCGTCCGACTGCTGGACGACATCGCGCAGAACCTTGCGGTTCTCCTTGAATACGGCGAGCATCGTGCGGTCGTAAATCTTGGTCGCCAGGCGCATCGCCTCCGAAGCCTCGGCGATACTCTGCTTGATGATGCCGTTCGCATTGTCGGCCACGACGTGCTCCGGTTCGGCCGGTTCGGCCGCCGCCTTGTTCTTCTTGATGTTGCTGCGTATGAGCATCCAGCCGCAGAGAAGCGATACGCCGATTATGGCGATATTGCCGCCGTACATCAGCGCGAGAGCCACGCAGAATGCGATGAGGGATGCGCCGAAGCCCGTAACGAACCATCCAGAAACGACGGTGAGGACGCCCGAGATTCGGTATACGGCGCTTTCGCGTCCCCAGGCCTTGTCGGCGAGCGACGAACCCATCGACACCATGAAGCAGACGTAGGTCGTCGAGAGCGGCAGTTTGAGCGACGTCGCAATCGAAATCAGTATCGCCGACGTCGTGAGATTGACCGTCGCGCGGATAAGGTCGTACGACCCTCCTTCGCTGCGCTCCTCGTCCGAAAGTTTCACGAAACGGCTCCGGATGAAGTCGATGACGCACTGCGGGGTGAACCGCGCGAGCATCGAATTGACGTTCATCGCCATTCGGACTACTCCTCGCGATGCCGGAGTCGAGCCGAACTTGCCGTCGGATTCATCCTGCGACGAGAGCGAAATTTCGGTCTGGCTGACAGACAGTGCGCGCTTGGAGGTCCAGAGCGTTACAATCATTATGAATCCGGCGATAAGGAGCAGTCCCATGTTTGCCGCCTCGTCGGATGCCAGAGCACCCATCTTCATCGCCGTGTCGCCGCTTTCGCGGGCGAGCATGTAGGAGTCGTAACCCGCTACGGGAACTCCGACGAAGTTCACGAGGTCGTTGCCGGCGAATGCGAGCGCGAGCGCGAATGTTCCGGCGAGGATGTTGAGTTTGAGGATATTCACGCGGAACATGCTCAGGAAATAGAGAATCATGCTGCACACTATCCAGCAGACGAACAGCGCGAGAAGCATGTTGTCGTTGATGAACTCTATCGCGGCGGTTCCGGCGAGGATGCCTTTCAATCCCTTGAACAGCGCGAAATAGACTATCGAGGTGAACGACACTCCGCACCACAGCGGACCGAAACGGTTGAAAATCTTCTTGTAGCGGAACGAGAATATGATACGCGAAACGTACATGACGAACGAACCGCACGAGAAGGCGAGAATCACCGACAGCAGGATTCCGGCGACGATTGCCATCGCTCGGGTGGAGTTGATGTAGTTGCCGATTTGTACGAGCGAAATCTCCTCGTTGGACGTGATTACGGCAATCGAGGTCGCGAGTGCCGAACCGAGCAGGCAGAATACGAGCGCGACGGTCGTCGAGGTCGGCAGTCCCATCGTGTTGTAGATGTCGAGCAGGATTATGTTGGCGAGCATCACCGATAGGTAGAGAATCATAACCTCCCTGAACGTGAAGTTCGACGGGTCGAACATTCCACTTCGGGCAACTTCCATCATGCCGCTCGACGTCGCGGCACCGATGACGATGCCTATCGAAGCGACAGCCATGATTACGCGCAGCGAAGCGGCACGCGATGCGATTGCCGAGTTGAGGAAGTTGGCGGCGTCGTTCATCACTCCGATGAACAGACCGGTAACTGCCAGAATGACCATTACGGTCAGCATGAACGTGTATATATAATCCATACGTCCTTTTAGTGGCGGAACGCGCGTCGTGCACCGTCCCGTCTGCCGGGTTAAGTAATCTTTTGCGTTTGCGAAACCGTTTTAAAATTCAAACGGTTTCCGAAAAACGGAAGAGCGATGCCCGCTTTTCTGCGGAATCACCCTTCCGTCGTAGTGTCGCCTATTTGCACATCTCGGAAATAAGCTGCTTTGCAAGGACCGGATTGTCGGTCGTGATGTAATCGACGCCGTGTTCGATTACCCAGCGCAAATCCTCCTCCTTGTTTACCGTCCATACATTGACGGTCAGACCGAGTTTGTGCGCGCTCTTAATCCACTTCGGATTCTTTTTCAGCACCGAGAATTTGTAGTCGATGCCCGTAAGACCCATTCCTGCAACGTACTCCGGTTTGTAGTCGCCGTTGAGGTATGCGATTTTCGTTCCCTCGGGAGCGATTCGCTTCAACTCCATGCATACGAACGGACGGAAAGCGATATACTCGACCATCTCCTCCATTTTGTATTCCGCCACCTTGTCCACTACCGCCTTGACGATTTCGGTCTCGCGCTGCGGGGTCGCATGGCTCTTGATTTCGATGATGAGCTTGGTCTTCTTGTCCTTCTTCGCCTGTTTCAGATACTGGTCGAGGGTCGGAACGGTCTCGCCGTTTTCGAGTTTGATTGCGAAAACATCCTCCTTGTTGCTTTTCTGAATATCTACGCGGGCAATGTCCTTGTCCTTGTGGGTCTGTCTGTCGGGATGGTATCCGCCGTGAGCGACGATGATTTCACCGTCCTTGGTGAGATTTACATCGCACTCCGAACCGAAGATGCCGAGTTTCTGCGCCTTTTTGAGCGAGGTGATGGAGTTGCGGGCCGAACCGTCGGTCGCATGGAAACCGCGGTGCGCGATTACCTGCGGCTGCGCCGTAACGGCGAAGCCGATAAGCGTCATGATAGACAGAACGAATAACTTTTTCATATCAGTTTGTGTTTTTAGGTTGTATTTCTATTTATGTATAATAAATGTTTTCAATCGTACAAAGTTATGAAATTTTTTCGATATCCTGCGTGTCGGAGCGGAGTTTTGCGAAATGACGGTGAAAATTTCCGCCGAAATGTCGCCGTGTCGCTTTAAAATCTTAACTTTGCACCATTATTAACTTAAACCCGAAAAATCTATGGCAAATAAAATCTCCGTATCGGTTATGTGTTCGGATTTGATGAATCTCGAACGCGACATAAAGACCCTCGAACGCAACGGTGTCGATTGGCTCCATATCGACGTGATGGACGGCCACTTCGTGCCGAATCTTACGTTCGGTTCCGATTTCCCCAATGCGATGCACCGCGTGACGTCGATGCCGCTCGATATTCACCTTATGACCGAAGAGCCTGAATTCATCGCCTCCAAAATCGACATAAAGGCGGGCGACATAGTTTCGACCCACGTCGAACTGAACCGCGACCTCAGCGCGTTCGCTGCCGACATTCACGCCAAGGGTGCGATGTTCGGCGTCGTCGTGAATCCCGATACCGATGTTGAGGCTCTCGCTCCGCACATGAAATATTCGGAGATGGTTACGCTGATGCTCGTTCACCCGGGATTCGCAGGTGCGAAGCTCGTCGAGGGCATTCTCGACAAGGTGGCTGTAACGCGCAAGTGGCTCGACGAGCACGGTTATTCGAACGTGCTTATCAGCGTGGACGGAAGCGTAAGTTGCGAGCGTGCCGAACTTATGGCGGCGATGGGTGCGAACGTATTCGTCGGAGGTACCGCCGGCATCTACCGCAAGGGTATGTCGCTCGACGATACGATTACTGCTTTCCGCGCGGCGATTTCCAAATAAAATGAAAGCGGCGCGTGATAACGGGCAATCTGCCGCGTTGTTTTCGATATTTCGGCTCGGTCATTTACGACGGGTAAACTCCCTCGCCGAAAATCTCAACGCCTTGCATCTGCGAAACAGTTTTGAATCTTATTTCGGCTTCTTTGAGTCTCTTTTCGGTATCTTTCTTTTCCG
>CAZESW010000071.1:0-7462 GCA_964514795.1 uncultured Alistipes sp. | reverse complement strand
CCAGCTCTATCGCCGCCGAAGGAGGCGTTACTGGTTGCGGGTCGTCCGTTCCGGGATTCGTACAGCCGGTAACGGATACCGCCATGCACGCTAATGCGAATAATGCACGCGCCGGGTGAAAAATTCGTAGTTTCATAAAAAAAGAGTTAAAAAAATTAAACAAAAAGGCAGGATGACGGCGATATCGGTCTGCAATGAAGACACTCAATCGCCCACTAACCATAACCGACTGCAAGATACGCAAAACCCGACACGAATGAACAGAATACGCAAGATTATTATACACAATCTTTTAACAATGCGAGGAAAATATATCCTGTTGCAATGAAAAACGGATAATATGTTTGTTCAAAGCATATTATCCGTTCGCCATGTACCCCCGAGCAGAATCGAACTGCTATTTAAAGTTTAGGAAACTTCCGTTCTATCCGTTGAACTACAGGGGCGGTATTCTCGGGGCGAAATTACGAAAAATCGAGTGGAAAAGCAAAAGTTTTTTAGGGGCGATAGAAACTTAGGGACTCTAACGACTTTTTGCGCAGTTCCCGAAAAATAAGTACCTTTGTGCCGTAATGAGCAAATCCAATCAATCGAACGACAAATGCGGAAAAGTGCCGGTATGGATTGCCGTCATTCCGCTCGCAGTGCTTGCCCTGACGCTCGCACTCGTCATAAGGTGTTTCGGCAGCGATGCCATCGCGGGAGGCAGTCAGGTGGCGCTCTTTTTCGCGTCGTCGGTATGCGCGACACTCGCCATAGGCGTTTGCGGATGCAGTTGGCGCAAATTGGAGGACGCGATAGTAGACAACATCCACACGTCGGCGTCGGCGATAATAATACTGCTGCTCATCGGAGCGATTTCGGGTTCGTGGATGGTCGGCGGCGTAGTCCCGACGTTCATCTACTACGGACTGAAAGTGCTGCACCCCGCGATATTTCTCGGAGCGGCATGTGTAATCTGCGCACTGGTTTCGATACTTACGGGCAGTTCGTGGACCACGATAGCGACTATCGGCGTGGCACTTATGGGCATCGGACGCGCCGAGGGTTTCGCCGACGGCTGGATAGCGGGCGCGATAATCTCGGGCGCCTATTTCGGCGACAAGATGTCCGCCCTGTCGGACACGACCGTACTCGCCTCGTCGGCGGCCCGCGTTCCGCTGTTCGAGCATATCCGCTACATGACAATCACGACCGTACCGTCGTTCGTAATAGCGATAATCGTATTTTTCGCGGCGAGCCTGCTCCACACGCCCGACAATGCCGAGCACATGCGCTCGATAGCCGACGCTCTCGACTCGACATTCGTCATTACGCCGTGGCTGTTCGCCGTTCCCGTAATCACGGGCTACCTTATTTATAAAAGGCTGCCGGCAATCATCACCCTCTTCGCGGCCGTCGTCGCGGCATGCGTCGCGATGGTCGTATTTCAGGGCCGGCTCGTCGAATCCATCGGCGGCAGCGGCGCACTGGCGGCTTTCCGCACGGTTATGGTAACGTGCTACGGCTCGACCGCCGTTCCGACCGGCAATCCGGAGCTCGACCCGCTCGTCGCGACGGCGGGAATGTCGGGCATGCTCAACACCGTATGGCTCGTCATCTGCGCGATGTGTTTCGGCGGAGTGATGAAGGGCAGCGGAATGCTCGACGCCATCACGGGGCTGTTCCTGCGCTGCGTCCGACGGACGGCGAGCGTCGTGGCATCGACAATCGGTGCGGGCATATTCTGCAACATGTGTACGGCAGACCAGTATATATCGATAATCATCACGGGCAACATGTTCCGCGACCTCTACCGTTCGCGCGGATTCGAGGCCCGGCTGCTGAGCCGCTCGGTCGAGGACTCGGCGACCGTCACGTCGGTGCTGATTCCGTGGAACTCGTGCGGCATCACCCAATCGACGGTGCTCGGAGTGGCGACGATGACCTATCTGCCCTACTGCATCTTCAACATCGCAAGTCCGATAATGTCGCTGATTGTCGCTGCGGCAGGATATAAAATAAGGCAACTGCATACAACGGAACACTGAATCAAGTTATGGAATGTACTCTGAAATCCGCCGGTCGTAGTTCTCGCGGCGAAGCCGCGTTTACAGATGTTACCCTCCCCCTAAATCCCCCTCCTGTGAGGGGGACTTCGAGGGGGCTGGGGAAACCTAATCGGGAAAACCTCACTGCCGACCTTAGAGACCTTAAGGACTTTAAGGACTTTAAGGGAGCGGCACGCGACAACCAACTCATAGTATTCGACCTCGACGGCACACTGCTCGACACGATAGGCGACCTCGCCGAAAGCTGCAACTTCATGCTCCGCAAACGCGGGCTGGGCGAATATACTTACGACGACTACTGCCGCTTCGTAGGCAACGGCATAACGCGGCTCGTCGAACGGGCGCTGCCCGAGGAGCTGCGGACGGCGGAGTACGTCGCATCCGCCCGACGCGACTTTCTGGACTACTACATCGACCATATCGACCTGCACACGAAGCCTTACGACGGCATTCCCGAACTCGTCGCCGAACTCCGCGACAGAGGCTGGCTGCTCGCCGTGGCATCGAACAAGTTCAACGACGGAACCCGCAAACTCGTGAGTAAGTTCTTCCCCGACATCCGTTTCTCGGCCGTCTACGGCAACCGCGACGGAGTGCCTTTGAAGCCCGACGCCGCACTGCTCCGGCAGATAATGGACGAATGCGGTTCGTCGCCCGAAAAGTGCTGGATGATTGGCGATTCGGGCATCGACATGCAGACCGCCAACAATGCCGGCACCCACTCGATAGGCGTCAGCTGGGGTTTCCGTGCCCGCGAGGAGCTGGTCGAAAACCGCGCCGAGCATATCGCCGACCGGCCGGAGGAGATAATCGGGATTCTGGGGTAAGGTGTTTAACCGACGCCAAGCCGAGGGCCGTCGAGGTAGCGGGATTAAGGTAATTAAGGTGATTAAGGTAGATAAAGTGATTTAAGGTCTTTACTTTAACTACCTTAAAAACTTTAACCACCTTAAAGGCGGCTTGCCGCCGTTACCTTAACTACTTTTTCAGCAATACTGTTTCACCTCGTCGGCCGTTATGCGGTCGTCGCTCAAAACAATCAGACGCTCGATAACGTTGCGCAGTTCGCGGATATTGCCCGTCCACGGCATCTGCGACAGCGCCTCGACAGCCTCGCGGTCGATTTTCTTGCAGTCGATTCTGTTCTCGGCGCATATCTTGCGGATGAAATGGTCAGCGAGCATCGGAATATCCTCCCTGCGTTCGCGCAAAGGCGGCACCTTGACGACGATAACCCCGATGCGGTGGTAGAGGTCCTCGCGGAAATTGCCCTTGCGAATCTCCTCGCGCAAATCCTTGTTCGTAGCCGCTATCACGCGCACGTCCACATCTATGTCGCGGTCGCTGCCGACGCGCGAGATACGGCTCTCCTGCAACGCCCGCAGCACCTTCGCCTGTGCCGACAGCGACATGTCGCCTATCTCGTCCATGAACAGCGTTCCGCCGTCGGCCTGCTCGAACTTTCCCTTGCGCTGCTTGACGGCCGAGGTGAAGGCTCCGCGCTCGTGGCCGAAAAGTTCGCTCTCGATAAGTTCCGACGGAATCGCCGCGCAGTTCACCTCGACGAACGGAGCGGCGGCACGCGCGCTCTTGCGGTGAAGCCACCGCGCGACAAGCTCCTTGCCCGTACCGTTCTCGCCCGTAATCAGCACGCGCGCCTCCGAACCCGCCACCTTGTCTATAAGACGCTGCACACGGAGAATGCTCTCCGACGCTCCGACGATAGGTTCGATGTCGCCCGCGGCGGAAGCCGTATTGCGGCGTGAGTGCTGCGCACGGACGCGCTGAACGGGGCGCTGCTGTTCGCCGCCGCTGCCGTCCGGTACGCTGCGGCGGATAGCCGCCAGCAGACGGTTCATGTCGATAGGCTTGGTGATGAAATCCTCGGCACCGTGGCGCAGGGCATCGACGGCGGACTCTATGGTATTGTCGGCGGACATGACAATGAACGGAATCTCCGTATCGGGAATCCCCGCCGCATTGTCGGACAGAATTATATCGAACGGAATCCGGCGGCACATCTCGCCCGCACCGGCGACGTCCTCCGCCCCCTCGGTCGAATAGCCCTCGAACTCCAATCTTTCGCGCAGATTATTTCGCACACTTTTTGATTGTTCCAAAATTAAAACCTTTGCCATAGTTGCTATTGTGAAAAAATTGTATACTTTTGCATCAAAGTTAATGTTTTACTCCCGCAGATGCTAATCTAACGCAGTTCGGGGCGGGAGTTGAATCTGCAATCGAAATCGTTACGCAGCGGGTATCGGCGCAGACCGGACGGAATATCGGAAAGACGCTTCGAGGCATCCGGCGGGACGGTTACGGAACTTACAATATGAAAAAAAATTACAATTACACCAGACGCAAATTGTATTTGCCGGAGTACGGTCGCCATATTCAGGAGATGGTCGATTCGCTGCAAACAATCGACGACAGAACCGAGCGCACCCGTCAGGCGAAAGCCGTCATCGCCGTAATGGGCAATCTGAATCCGTTGTTGCGCGACACGGCGGATTTCACCCACAAACTGTGGGACCACCTGTTCATAATGTCTGATTTCAAGCTCGATGTGGACAGCCCCTATCCACTGCCGACACGCAGCGACGTGATGGTGAAGCCGCGCAAGATGAACTACACGCAGTCGCACATTCCGTACAAGCACTACGGCAAGTACATCGGTCACATGCTCAAACGCCTCGGCCGGGAGCAGAACCGCGAGAGCGTGTCGGCGGCGGTGGACAACATCTTCCGCTTCATGCGCACCAAGAGTTACGAATACAATCAGGAGCACCCCAACAACGAGGTAATCATTAAAGACATAAAGCGGATGTCCGATTTTGCCATCGAAGTCGATGAAACCGCACTCAATAATCTCCGAAGCGAATACAAACAGCACCATTCGCCGTATTCGCAATCGTCCAAGAACGGCAAGAAGCCCGTCAAGAACGGGAAAAACATGCAGCGTCCGATGCAAAAAGGAAGGCCGAAAGGCATGATGCGGCACAATACTGCAAAATAATCAGCGTTTAGGTAACGATACGACTTTGCATCGAATAAAGTTGGCAACCTCCCTGCCGACCTTAAAGTCCTCAGGGAGCTTAAAGACTCTAAAAAAACCTGCACCCGACAAACAAAGGTGTGTTACCTGCCACCTAAATCCCCCTCCGGTGAAGGGGGAATCCGGTCGGAACCCGCAGGATATACGAATTTAGAACACCGTCGGTGTAAAATTAGATGTAATCGTCATCGTTTATTGGTATATTTTGCTATATTTGTATTCGTAATTATAAATTGAATATGAAGAGATCGTTTTTGGCGGCACTCGCCGTAGCAGCAATTTTGTGCGGATGCCGTTCATCGAAAGTGAGAATTTCGGGCAAGTTCCTCGGTCTGAACTCCGAAACGGTATATCTGGAACAGATGTCCACGGTGTCGGGACAGACCGTCGTCGATTCGGTCGCGCTCGCACCCGACGGCTCGTACCGGTTCGTCGTATCGGGAGTACCCGCTACGCCGTCGATGTACAACATAGTCTACAACAACGAGCGCATTCCGCTGCTCATCTCGGGCGGACAGAACGTCACGGTAGGTTCGCTCGGCAGCGTGCTGGCGAACTACACGGTCAGCGGCTCGGGCGAATCGGAACTGCTGCGCCGCTTCAACAAGGACTATATCGCTGGCATGCAGCGTCTCAACGCGATAATCGCCGACTATGCGCAGGCGGGCGAGGAGGCGAAACGCGAACTCGCGCGGTCGTACAACGACCAGTATCGCGCGGTGAAGCGCAACCAGATTTCATTCATCGTCGAGAACAAGTCGAGCATCGCCTCGATATACGCGCTCTACCAGCGTCTGCCGGGCGAGCAGTATCTCGTCAATCCCGACAGCGACATGATATATTTCCGCACGGTGGCCGATGCAGTGTCGGAGACCTATCCCGACTCGCCGTATCTGGTTTCGCTGCGCAACGACGTAGCCCGCATGGAGGCTCGCGCTTCGCTGCTTATGTCGGTGCAGGAGCGTTCGTATCCCGAACTCGAAGCACCCGACATGTACGGCAATTCGGTGAAACTCTCGTCGCTCGACGGCAATGTGATTCTCGTAGATTTCTGGTCGGCGGAGGTCGGCAACAGCAACGCCCTGAACGCCGATTTGAAAGACATTTACCGCAAATACGAGGACAAGGGTTTCCGCGTCTATCAGGTGTCGGTCGATACGTCGAAGGCGGCATGGATAAAGGCGGTGCAGGAGCAGCGTCTGCCTTGGATTTCGGTATGTGACTTCCGCGGCGAAACCTCGCCGATGCTCGGAACTTACAATGTCAAGAAACTGCCGTCGAATTTCCTTATCGACCGCAACGGCACAATCGTAGGCAAGGATTTGTACAGCACCTCGCTCGAAAAGAAACTCAGCGAGCTGCTGAATTAATTGCGCGACACGCACAGAAGATGTACTATTTCGCATCCGACATACACCTCGGAGCCGGCGACCGGCAGACCGCACGCAGAGTCGAGCGGCAGTTCGTCGGGTGGCTCGACGAGATAGAGAACGACGCGAAGGCCCTGTTTCTGGTCGGCGACATCTTCGACTTCTGGTTCGAATACCGCCGCGTCGTGCCGAAAGGATTCGTCCGCGTACTCGGCAAACTGGCGCGGATGCACGACCGGGGCATACGGATAGTCATGTTCACGGGCAACCACGACATGTGGGTTACCGATTATCTGACGCAGGAGTGCGGAATCGAGATTTTCAAGACCCCGCAACTGCTCGAAATCGCCGGACGGCGGATTTTCGTCGCCCATGGCGACAACCTGAACATCAAGGGGTGTCCGATGCTGCGGCTTATGAACGCCGTTTTCCGTTCGCGGGTGGCGAGATTCCTCTTTTCGTGGCTCGTGCATCCCGACATCGCGCTGTGGTTCGGGCAGTGGTGGAGCGGACATTCGCGCAAGTCGCACGGCGAGGAGCGCGACCCGAAGTTCCTCGAACCGCTGACGGAATTTGCCGACCGATATGCCCCGACACACGGCGCGGACTGTTTCGTCTTCGGGCACATGCACATAATGGCGGACATAACCTCCTCGCGGCGAATACTTTTCATGGGCGACTGGGCGACCGCGCCGAACTGTCTGCGACTCGACGACGACGGAACGATTACTCAAATAACACTCGACCGATTATGAAACAATATCTCGATTTGCTCCGTCGCATCGACAGCGAGGGCATCGTAAAGAGCGACCGCACGGGAACGGGCACCAAGAGCGTGTTCGGCCATCAGATGCGGTTCGACCTCGAAGAGGGTTTCCCGCTGCTGACGACGAAGAAAGTCTTTCTCAAAGGCATCATCCACGAACTGCTGTGGTTCCTGCGCGGCGACACCAACATAAACTAACTCGTCGACAACGGCGTGC
>CAZESW010000070.1:4028-7474 GCA_964514795.1 uncultured Alistipes sp. | reverse complement strand
TAACATTCTGCGCCGTAGCGATGATGTTCGCATCGTCGGCATTCGCGCAAAGCGATTTCAAATCGCAGCTTCCGGTCAAGAACCGCAAGGGAGCGACAATCATGGGTGTCGTCGAGGCCGACGGCAAGCCGTTGCAGGGAGTAGCCGTGTCGGACGGTTACGAAATCACTCTCACCGACAAGAAAGGCTGCTACTATCTCGACTCGGAGAAGAATAACGGCAACGTCTTCATCACCATCCCTTCGGGCTACGAAACCTCGCTCCGCGAAAACGGCCAGCCCGACTACTGGGCACTGCTCACCGAGCCTGCCGGCACGCCCGAGCGCCACGACTTCACGCTCAAAGCCGTAGACAACAAGAAACACGTCATGCTCGCCATGACCGACATCCACCTCGCGAACATGTACGACGACGTGAACCAGTTCAAGACCATCGCCATGCCGCGTATCCGCGAGGAGGTCGAGAAATACCGTTCGCAGGGCATTCCGGTCTATGCGATGTGCATGGGCGACAGCAGTTTCGACATTTACTGGTACGATTTTCTCTATGAAATCGACGATTTCCGCAAGACGCTCGGCGAGGTGAAATTCCCTGTGCCTATCTTCCACGCAATGGGTAACCACGACAACGACGGCGCAACGCCTGCCGACGCGAATACCGACTTCAACGCTACCGCGAAGTACCGCAAGGCATTCGGCCCGACCTACTATTCGTACAATATCGGCGACATCCACTATATCATGCTGGACAACATCGTCTACAAGAACGAAGATCTGCCGAGCAAGAAAAAGGCGAAGAACATCTACGGCGCGCGCAACTACGACCACTACGTTTCGCAGGAGCAACTCGACTGGCTCGCCAAGGATTTGGCCCTCGTCGCAGATAAGAACACCCCTGTCGTAATCGGCATGCACTGCCCTGTTTACCGTTACAAGAACCGCATGGGAGGCAAAATCGAGACTCTCTACCGCACCAAAGAGGCGAATCCGAACGACGAACTGGCGAAGAAATTCTCGGAAGTGCTGAAAGATTTCAACGAAGTTCACTTCTTCACCGGACACACCCACCGCAATGCCACCTGCTACGGCAAGGACGACCCGTCGTGGCCTAACATCTCTAACACCATCGACCACAACATCGGTGCTTTGAGCGGTGCATGGTGGCGTTCGGTCGCATACGGAGGATTGAGCCTCGGTCCAGACAGCGCGCCTACGGGCTTCGAGGTGATTCCGGTGGACGGCTCGCACATGGAGTGGTACTGGACCTCGCTCGACGACGGAGCCGAGAAGCAGTTCCGCACGTTCGACATCAACTCTGTTCGCGACTACTACCGCAATTCGGGCGAGTTGCAGGCATTCCTGAGCCACTATCCTAAGCGCACCGATTTCGGCAAGGCGGAGGACAACCTCGTCTACATCCACGTCTGGGCATGGGAGCCTACATGGAAAATCACCGTCAAGGAGAACGGCAAGGTGATTCCGGCAGTACGCAAGAAACTCGAAAATCCGCAGTACACGTTGGCCTATTGGGTTCCGAAGGCAGTCTGGGAGCGCAATTTCAGCAGCAAATACGGCAAGGACCTCTGCCCTCACATGTTCCTCGTGAAGACATCGGCTCCGGATTCGACGCTCGAAATCACCGTTACCGACACCTTCGGCAAGGAGTACAAGGAGACTATGATTCGTCCGAAGGAATTCTCGAAGATGATGCGATAAAGAACTTAGGGTCCCTCACGACCTTAAAGACCTTAAAGAAAAAGCGGCAGTTCCCTGCCGCTTTTTCTTTTTTTTACCCTCCGTTTGAAAAAATATGGCTATATTTGTATGATAAATACATACAGACTTAAATGGACAAATCATACGTCATCGGTCTGGACTACGGTTCGGACTCTGTCAGAGCGATTCTCGTCGATGCCCATACGGGCGAACAGGCTGCCGAAGCGGTGCATTACTATGCCCGCTGGAAGGAGGGGCTGTACTGCGATGCAGCCATAAATCAGTTCCGCCAGCACCCGCTCGACTATCTGGAAGGGCTCGAAAAGACCGTCCGGTCGGTACTCGATGCCCGCCGCGACCTCGCACCGTTCGTGCGGGCGATTGCGGTCGATACCACGGCGAGCACTCCCGCCCTTGCCGACGAGCATCTGACACCGCTGGCGATGCTCGACCGCTACAAGGACAACCCGAACGCGATGTTCGTTCTCTGGAAAGACCACACCGGCGAGCAGGAGGCCGCCGAAATCAACCGCGCCTGCTCCGAGAGCGAAACCAACTACTCGAAATTCACCGGCTATCACTACTCCTCGGAGTGCTTCTGGGCGAAAGTCCTTCACCTGCTGCGTGCCGACGAGCAGATACGGCACGACGCCTATACGGTCGTCGAGTGCTGCGACTGGATTCCGGCGATACTGACGGGCAACACCTCGCCCGAAAAGGCGAAGATGGGGCACTGCTGCGCCGGTCAGAAGATGTTCTGGTCGGAGGAGTGGGGCGGATTCCCTCCGCACGAGTTCTTCGAGCGCATCGACCCGATGCTGCTGCCGATTCTCGACACGCTGCATCCGAACAAATACACCTGCAACAAACCTTACGGCACCATCTCGAAGGAGTGGGCGGACAAATTCGGCCTCTCAGCCGACGTGGTAATCGGCGTCGGCAACGTCGATTCGCACCAGGGCGCAATCGGTGCGGGAGTGGCCTACAAGACCGCCGTAATCAACCTCGGCACGTCGGCAGGCTGCATGGTCGTAATGCCGAAGGAGAAACTCGGCGACAGAATCATCGACGGCGTATTCGGTCAGGTGGACAGCTGCATCCTGCCCGACATGATAGGTTTCGAGGTCGGACTCTCGGCATTCGGAGACGTTTACGCATGGTTCAAGCGCATACTTGCCTACCCTGTGCAGTCGATTCTCGCCCACACCGCGACGGTCGCTCCCGAAATACGCGAAAAACTCGTCGAGGAGGTCGAGGACGGCATAATGCGCCGACTGACGGAGGATGCCGCGGCACTGCCGCTACGTGAGGACGCACCGTTCGCGACCGACTGGATTAACGGACGACGCTCGCCGGCTCCGAATCAGAAACTGTGGGGCTCGCTTATGGGGCTGCGCATTTCGACCGCCGCACCCGAACTCTACTACGCGCTGGTCGAGTCCACCGCGTTCGCAATCCGCGCAATCACCGACCATTTGACGAAAAACGGAATCGAGATAGAGCGCATCATCGGCGTGGGAGGAATCTCGCAGAAGTCACCGTTCGTGATGCAGATGCTCGCCGACGTTATCGGCAAGAAAATCGACGTTTCGGAGTGCAAGCAGTCGTGCGCGCTCGGCTCGGCAATCTGCGCATCGGTCGTCGGAGGCATCTACCCGACCATCGAGGAGGCGCAGAAGGCCATGTGCCGCCCGATAATGCGCGTTTACGAGCCTAATCCTGCGGTAGCCG
>CAZESW010000070.1:0-3928 GCA_964514795.1 uncultured Alistipes sp. | reverse complement strand
AAGGCCATGTGCCGCCCGATAATGCGCGTTTACGAGCCTAATCCTGCGGTAGCCGGCCACTTCGAACGCCGTTACGCGCTCTACCGTGCCGCCGACCGCTTCACGCAGGAACTCGTAAAAGAGGAATAGCAGGGAAAAGCACTAACGGCCTTAAAGACTTTAAGGACTTTAAAGACCTTATAAAAGGAATAACTAACCAATAAACCTATAACAACCATGAACCCTAACAAAAGAAAATGGTATATCGTGGCGACGATGTTCATCGCCATCATATGCAACTATCTCGACCGACAGCTGCTGTCGATTCTGAAACCCGAGATTCTCGACCATTTCGGTATCGGCGACCTCGAATACGCCTGGATTGTGAACGTATTCCTCATCTGCTACGCCACGATGTATCCGATTTCGGGTATGCTCGTGGACAAATTCGGTCCGAAGCGCGTCATGCTCGCCGGCATCACCATCTGGTCGCTCGCCTGCATCGGAGGCGGTATGGCTCCTAACGTAACCGTATTCGCAATCTGCCGCGGCATCCTCGGTCTTGCCGAGCCTACGATTTTTGCAGGTCAGCTGATTGCCGTCACGATGTGGTTCGAGAAACGCCAGCGCGCTACGGCCAACTCGCTCTGCACCAACGGCGGTTCTATCGGCGCGGTTATCGCTCCGGTCGTTATCGCTTGGCTGATGGGTTATTTCGATTCGTGGCAGCATGTATTCTATATCGCAGGTATCACGGGTCTCGTAATCGCCATCGTATGGCAGTTCATGTACACCACTCCTCCGCAGGAGGTTCTGGCGAAGACCGTCGATATGGACAAGAAGGCGGGCAGCGGTGCCGAGCAGAAATCGTTCACGCTCGGAGGTCTGTTCAAGACAAAAACGCTCTGGGGAGGTATCCTCATCCGCCTTATCAGCGACCCGGTATGGTATTTCTGCTGTTTCTGGCTGCCGGGATTCCTGCGCACGATGGGCGAAGACCAGGGCTTGTCGAACGAACAGACGCTTAGCATGATACAGTGGATTGGCGGTATTCCGTTCCTCTTCGGCGCAATCGGCGGCATCCTCACATCGATGTGGTCGGACGTTCTGATTCGCCACGGCATGGAGGCTTTGCGCGCCCGCAAGAAGGTGCTTATCACAATGGCGTTCCTCGCCCCAATCGTCGCTCTCGTACCGCTCGTCAGTGGCAGCGCAATGCCGTTCGCTTGGCGTGTAGGTCTTGTCGTTGCACTGTTCTGCGTCATCGCCGTACTCTGCAACTCGTGGCTCTACACCGCGCCGGTTACCCTCGTCGAGCAGTTCCCTATCAAGAACGCGGCGAGCGTCATGGGTATCTGCTGCGGAGCGGGCGCACTCGGCAGCGTGGTATTCAACCAGTTCGTAGGTTCGATTCCGAAGGAGGCTTGGACGATTCTGTTCTGCTGCATGGGAACGTTCCATCTGATTGCCGCAGTCGTGATGTTGAAGATGGTCGGTCCGGAGTCGCCCGAAAAAACGAAATAGTGTATACAAATCTTTATATCAGGAGATGAAAACCATAAAAGAACCTGCACGCGAAATAGGTGTCCGTGCGGAAGTAGACGTTCTCGTAGTCGGCGGAGGCCCTGCGGGAATCATGGCGGCGGAAGCAGCTGCCAAAGACAAGAATCTGAAAGTAATGCTCGTGGAGTCGCGCGGATTCCTCGGCGGCAACCTCACCATCGGTCTGCCGATACTCTCGTTCCTCGGACCGAAGGGCAATCAGGTGATTCAGGGTGCCGCGCAGAAGTTCATCGACCGTCTTCGCGCCAAAGGTGCGGCAGGCGAACACAAACGCTGCAAGAACCACATGAGCCTCACCATCATCGACTCCGAGGAGGCGAAGACCACCGCATGGGAGATTATGGACGAAGCGGGTGTGAACGTGCTCTGCTATGCGTTCGTTTCGGACGCTATCGTCGAGAACGGCGAGGTGAAGGGCGTAATCATCGAGAGCAAGGCGGGACGTGAAGCGATTCTGGCGAAGACCGTCATCGACTGTACGGGCGACGGCGACGTTGCGTTCCGTGCCGGCGTAGAGTGCAACAAGGGCGACAAGGACGGCGGAATGCAGCCTCCGACGCTGATGTACTCGATGCGCGGCGTGGAGATGCAGAAACTGCGCGACGCAATCTGCAACGAGCCGCAGAAATACGACATGGACGTCATGCCGCCGGAGCAGTTCCGCGAGGGACACTTCATCACGGTAGGTCTGCGCGGCTGCATCAAGGAGGCGCAGGAGGCAGGCCTGAACATTCCGGTTGCGCGCACAATCCTCATCACCGGTCTGAAAGAGGACGAGATATGGGTGAACATGACCCGCGTGAACGGTGTCGATTCGACCCTGCCGGAGAGTTACACTGCCGGCGAGCACGATGCCCGCAAACAGATGTACGTCGTTGCCGACTATCTGCGCCGTTTCGTTCCGGGCTTCGAGAAGGCATGGATTGAGACCGTCGCTCCGTTCATGGGTATCCGCGAGAGCCGCGTAATCGTCGGCAAATATGTGCTTACCGCCGAAGATACTCTGCAAATGAAGCACTTCGACGACGAAATCACCGTAGCGGGCTATCCGGTGGACATCCACCACGCCAAGGGCGGCGACTGCACGATGCTCTTCTGCGACGACGCATACGATATTCCGTACCGTGTGCTCGTTCCGGAGAAAATCGAGAATCTGCTCGTTGCCGGACGCTGCTCGTCGATGAACCACGAGGCTATGGCTGCTACGCGCGTAATGTCCACCTGCATGGCACTCGGCGAGGCTGCCGGAACGGCTGCCCGCATAGCACTCGCAGCGGGTGTTAAACCGTCACAGGTCGATGTTCCGACCGTGCAGAAGGAACTGCTCGCCAACGGAGCATATTTAGGCTAAAAAATGGCTTTAACTACCTTAAAGACTTTAATGACTTTATCGAATATGAAAACCATTTCCGTTCCTGCAACTGAAATTCCGGTTCGCGCCGAGGTAGACGTTCTCGTCGTAGGCGCAGGTCCTGCGGGACTTATGGCCGCACAGGCTGCCGCCTTGGAGAAAGGCACCAAAGTAATGCTCATCGAGAGCCGCGGTATTCTCGGCGGTAACATGACCATCGGTCTGCCGCTGCTCGGATTCCTCGGCCGCAAGGGCAACGTCGTTATCAAAGGTCTGCCGTTGCAGTTCGTCGAGCGTCTGCAAGAGAAGGGTCTGGCTACGCACCACCGCGCATGCCCGCTCCACGTCAGCCTGACGATGATCGACCCCGAAGGTACGAAGCATCTGGCATTCCAGATTATCAAGGAGTGCGGCATCGACCTGCTGATGTACGCCTTCGCGACCGACGTAATCATGGAGGGCAACACCGTGAAAGGCGTAATCATCGACTCGAAGAAGGGTCGCGAAGCGATTCTCGCCAAACGCGTCATCGACTGTACGGGCGACGGCGACATCGCCTACCGTGCGGGCGCACCGATGAACTACGGCAACGAGAAGGGCATTCCGCAGCCTCCGACGCTCATGTTCTCGATGCGCGGCGTCGATTCGCGCAAACTGCGCGATGCCGTCGCCGACCATCCGGACATCTACGACATCGACTTCATCCCTAACGAGTTCTTCCGTGCGGACGACAACTGTACGTTCGTCGGCTTCCGCAACCAAATCAAGAAGGCTCGCGAGGAGGGCTACACACTTCCGGTCGAGCGCACCATCTTCATGACGGGTATGGCTCCCGACGAGTGGTGGGTGAACATGTCGCGCGTAAACGGCATCGATGCCACCGACCCGGCACAGTACACGCAGGGCGAAATCACCTGCGCCGAGCAGAACGAGGAGATTGTACGCTATCTGAAAGCATACATCCCGGGCTTCGAGAATGCGTATGTAGACCGCGTCGCTCCGTTCATGGGCATCCGCGAGACCCGTCGCATCGTC
>CAZESW010000069.1:0-7482 GCA_964514795.1 uncultured Alistipes sp. | reverse complement strand
GCTCAACCACGCTTCGATTATCGACGGCGTGCGTCTGTGCAAGGCCGTCCGCTACCGTTATGCCAATGCCGACATGGACGCTTTGGAGGATTGCCTCAAACGTGCGCAGGCACAGCGTTTCCGCATCATCTGCACCGACGGCGTATTCTCGATGGACGGCAACGCCGCTCCTCTCGACAGGATTTGCGAACTCGCCGAACGCTATCGTGCACTGGTTATGGTCGATGAGTGCCACTCGGCGGGCGTGCTCGGCAAGACGGGCCGCGGAATCACCGAACTGTACGACCTGCGCGGCAAGGTGGATATTATCACCGGAACGCTCGGCAAGGCGTTCGGAGGTGCCGTCGGAGGATTCACGACGGGCCGCAAGGAGATTATCGACATGCTCCGTCAGCGTTCGCGCCCTTATCTGTTCTCCAATTCGCTGCCGCCTGCAATCGTCGGTGCTGGAATCGAACTCTTCAAGATGCTCGGCGAGAGCGACGAGTGGCACGACCGTTTGGTCGAGAACGTCGCGTTCTTCCGCGAGAAGATGATTGCCGCCGGATTCGACATCAAGCCGACCGACTCGGCTATATGCGCCGTGATGCTCTACGATGCTAAGCTGTCGCAGGAATTTGCAGCTAAATTGCAGGAGAGGGGAGTGTTCGTCACGGGATTCTACTATCCGGTCGTTCCGAAGGGACTGGCGCGTATCCGCGTTCAGGTTTCGGCGGGACATACGCGCGAACAGCTCCAACGCTGCGTCGATGCCTTCGTCGAGGTCGGCAAAGAGACGGGAGTGCTGAAATAGTAATAACGACCTTAGGGTCTTTAAAGTCCATAAGGTCTTTAAGGAAGAAGCCATGAAGAAGAATTCTTTCATTCTTGCGATGATTGTTCTGGCGGGCATATTGTCCGCCGGCATCGGTCGTGCGGATGCGCGGACCGCCGATAATATTACCGGAAAAACAACGGTTTACGACGAGTTTTTCGGTTTCCGTAAATTCCGCGCCAAAGTGAAGAAGGACGGCAAGTGCGGATATGTGGACAATCGCGGAAACGTGGTGGTGCCGTTAATCTACGAGGACTGCTACATGGACAACGACAACCGCTATCTCTCCGTGAAACTGAACGGCAAGTGGGGTTACCGCACGGTCGATGGCAAGGAGATTATACCGTGTATCTACGACGAACATTTCGAGTTCAATCCGCCCGGCATTTACAAAAATAAGAAAACCGGATTCGTCAAGCCGGAAGATTGCTTCGCCGCAGTGTCGCTGAACGGCAAACACGGCGCAATCGACATGTCGGGCAAAGAGGTTATACCGTTCATATACAGAACTTGCGAGCGTTTGAAAAGTGCATCCGATTTGTTCGTCGTATCCACCGACGACAGAAAACACGGAATACTGAACGTTCGCGGGGAAGCGGTTATTCCTTTAAGCGATTACTTCATATTCCCGTATGAACATTATGTGTCGCACGGTATTTTCAAAGTCGCGAAATACCACGAGAAAAAGAAATACCGGTATATGTACGGATTCAGAGATGCGCACAACAACGAGATTCTGCCTTGCAAATACGATCGTTTGAGCGTTTTCAACAATGTAATCATTGCCGAAAAAGACGGCAAGAAGGGAATGTTCGACTTGAAAGGCAACGAGATATTGCCGTGCAGGTACTACGATATATCGGGTCGCGCCGGGTGTGCCGGCTGCGAGAATCTGTTCGTTGTCATTGCCGACAAATCGTCGAGCATATGCGAACTCATGGATATTTCGTCGGGCGAAGTCGTATTGCGGATGGAGTGTCGGGACATGTCGATACTCCATGACGGGATGTTGAAGATACTGATTGACGGCAAGTCGGGAATAGTGGACAGAACAGGCAGGGTGATTGTGCCTTGCGAATACGATTATATCGACGATATATCCTACCGCAGAGGATTTTTAAGAGCGGAGAAGGACGGCAAACATGGCATTATCGACAAGAAGAGGCGGGTCGTTATCCCTTTCGAGTATGAAATGTGCGGTGATTTGGTGCGGAATCGTGCCATTGTCGGATTAGGCGGAAAGTACGGATTCGTGAACCGGCGCGGAAAAGTGGTGATACCCATTGAGTACTACCGTGTTTTGGGCTTCTGCTACGGTTGGGCGACGGCACGCCGCAACGGAAAATCCGGCGCAATCGACAAGCGCGGCAAAACGGTGATTCCGTTCGAGTACGACATTGTCGATTGTCGCTCCAAGAGCGGTATTTGCAACGTGCGAGGTGATGACGGCGTTTATATGTTCGTGGACAAGCGGGGCAATCCGATATTCGGATACAGGCAGCATCGCGCACTGTATCCGCCGGAAGATGTGATACATACTTATATTGATGAATATTAACAATTAACAGATAAAAATTTATGTCAAAAATCAATCTGGATGCGATAGACCGCAAGATTCTCCGGTTTCTGGTCAAGAATGCGCGTATGCCGTTCCTCGAAATCGCCCGTGAATGCGGCATTTCGGGTGCTGCGATACACCAGCGCATAAAGAAACTCGAAGATTCGGGCATCGTGCTCGGCAGCCATCTGTCGGTGAACCCGAAGATGCTCGGTTTCGATGTCTGCGCGTTCGTCTACATCCGCATCAAGGACCCTATGACGACGGTCGCCGTGGTCGAGAAAATCAAGCATATCCACGAGGTCGTCGAGTGCCACTTCATCACCGGAAACTATACGATGATGGTGAAACTCTACTGCGTGAACAACGAGCATCTGATGCACGTCATAACCGACGGAATACGCCGTATTCCGGGCGTTTCGTCCACCGAAACCTACATTTCGCTCGACGAATCGTTCCAGCGCGAACCGTATATCGACTATCTCGACAAATAGGCGGCGGTCATGGCTTCGGTAATCAGACTTACAAAGGAGTTCGCGTTCGAGTCGGCGCATGCCCTTGCGGGCTACGACGGCAAATGCCGCGAGATACACGGGCATTCGTACCGTCTGTTCGTTACGGTGGCGGGCACTCCGTCGTCGCGCGAGGACGACCCGAAACGGGGCATGGTGATGGATTTCGGCGATTTGAAACGTATCGTCGGCAGCGAAATCGTGGACCGGCTCGACCATTCGTTCGTCATGCGGCGCACTCCGGAGAACGAACATGTGGCAGCGACACTCGGCAGCGGGTTCCGCAACGTGATACTGGTCGATTACCAGCCGACGTGCGAGAATATGCTGTGCGACTTTGCCGCCCGACTGCGTGCCGCACTGCCCGAAAATGTCCGGCTCCACTCGCTGCGACTGCACGAAACCGCGACGTCGTATGCGGAGTGGTATGCAGAGGATAATTTGTAAGGTAACAGCGGTTTTTCGCATACGAACAAAGCGTGTTACCTATCCCCCAAGCCCCCTTTCTGTAAAGGGGGATGTATGGCGGAGTGGTTCGCAGAGGATAACCAATAAACGACCTTAGAGTCCCTAAGGTCTCTAAGGACCCTAAGGACTTAAAAAAATAAACTCTCAAAAGTCCCCCTCACAGGAGGGGGATTTAGGGGGTGGGTAACACGCTTAAAAGTTTTTTGACGCAGACTTTGACGATAACGATGAAGCCTGCATTACTTGAAAACAAAGAAGATACAAAAAAGCGGTAATGAAAAAACTTTTTTTAATCGATGCCTACGCATTGATTTTCAAATACTACTATGCCTTTCTGGGGCGGCCGATGCGGAACCGTGCCGGCATGAACACCTCCATCGTGTTCGGCTTCACGAAGTTCCTGCGCGACATTCAGAAGCGCGAGCATCCCGACCTGCTCGGCGTCGCGTTCGACCCGAAGGGCGGCTCGTTTCGCAAGAATATTTTTCCGGAGTACAAGGCCAACCGCCCCGATACGCCGGAGGATATCATACTGTCGGTGCCTTACGTCAAGCGTATCGTCGAGGCGATGTGCATCCCGATTCTCGAAGTCGAGGGCTTCGAGGCGGACGACGTCATAGGCACACTCGCCTTCAAGGGTGCTGAGGCGGGCTACGACGTCTATATGGTTACGCCCGACAAGGACTACGGACAGTTGGTCGGCACCAACCGCAAGATATACAAGCAGAAGGGCGACGGCATCGAGATTGTCGATTCGGACGCCATACGCGAGAAATACGGTATCGACGACCCGATTCTGGTGCGCGACATACTGGCTCTGTGGGGCGATGCTTCGGACAATATCCCCGGCGTGCAGGGCATCGGCGAAAAGGGTGCATGCAAGCTCGTGCGGCAGTGGGGTACGGTCGAGAATATCATAGGGAATACGGATGCCATCGGCGGAAAGACGGGAGCGAATATCGCCGCTTCGGTCGAGAAACTGCGTTTGGCAAAGGAACTTACGACGATACGGCTCGATGTTCCGATTGAGTTCGACGCGTCGGCGCTGACTGTCTGCCAGCCGAAGATAGACGCGCTGCGGGCACTCTTTGCCGAACTCGATTTCAAGGCATTCGCTGCCGACCTCGCCAATCTCGCGCCCGCCGAGGATTTGAGCGTGCCGAAACAGTCGGAACAGTACCAGCTGGCGAATATGTCGCGGGCGAAATCCGCTGCGTCGCACAAAGCGGCTATGGCGGGACAAGGCTCGCTGTTCGACTTCGGAGAGCCGGCAGAGGAGAAAAAAGTCCCGAATGTCCCTAACGACCTTAGCGACCTTAACGACTTTAAAGACCTTAAAGAGGAGGAGCCTGCCGCGGAAGATTCCCCGATGCAGACCGCCGAAACGGTCGCTCACGACTACCGTATAGTGCGTGATGCCGACGAACTGCGTGAAATGATAGCGAAAGTGGGGGAGTACGGCGAATTCTGCTTCGACCTCGAAACTACGGGCTTCGACATGTTCCGCGACCGAATCGTCGGTCTGTCGGTCGCCGTCGAACCTCACGAGGCGTGGTACGTCCCGTTTGCGGCTTGCGGCGACAAGAGCCGCGACGAGGTCGAAAAAACATACGTCGATATGCTGTGTCCGCTGTTCGCCGACGAAACGAAGGCGAAAATCGGGCAGAACATGAAGTTCGACATCCTTTTCCTGCGGGCTGCGGGTATCGTGGTGAAAGGCAGAAAGTTCGATACTATGCTGCTGCACTATCTGCTCGACCCCGAATCGCGCCACGGAATGAACTTTCTGGCGGAACGCTACCTGCACTATACGCCGATTGAGATAACGTCGCTGATAGGTCGTGGAGCGAAACAGCTGTCGATGGATATGGTCGGCGTCGAGCGCGTCGCCGAATATGCCGCCGAGGATGCCGACATCACGCTGCAACTCTATCTCAAACTGCGCCCTATGGTCGAGCGCGAGAACCAGATGGAGCTGTACGAGCGTATCGAGGAGCCGCTTATCGACGTGCTCGCCGACATGGAGTGGACGGGTGTGCGGATAGACAGCGAGTCGCTCGCTCAATATTCGGCATCGCTTTCGGGACAGCTTTCGGCTCTCGAAGCGAAGATTCGCGAGATGGCGGGCGAACCGACGCTCAACGTCAATTCGAGCCGTCAGTTGGGCGAGGTGCTGTTCGCGAAAATGCGGATTGCCGAGAAACCCAAGATGACCAAAACCAAGCAGTTCTGCACGGACGAGGAGTATTTGCAAGGCTTCGCCCACCAGTACGAAATCGTCGATGCGATACTGCAATACCGCGGCGTCAAGAAACTGCTTTCGACATACGTCGATGCCCTGCCGCAGCTGGTGAATCCGGTTACGGGACATATTCATACATCCTACAATCAAGCTGTTACGGCTACGGGTCGCCTGTCATCCGCAAATCCGAATCTCCAAAATATTCCGGTGCGCGAACAAATCGGCAAACCGATTCGCGAGGCGTTCATACCGAGCGACGGCGAGCATCTGCTCCTCTCGGCGGACTATTCGCAGGTCGAGTTGAGGATTATGGCGCATTTGAGCGGCGACGAATCTCTGCGCGAGGCGTTCATGCACGGCGAGGACATCCACGCGGCGACGGCTGCGAAGATATTCGGCAAGCCGATAGAGGAGGTTACGTCCGAGGAGCGCCGCCGTGCCAAAACCGCCAATTTCGGCATTATCTACGGCATCTCGGCATTCGGACTGAGCCAGCGTCTGGATATTCCGCGCGGTGAGGCGAAAGCGTTGATAGACGGATATTTCGCTTCGTATCCGAAGGTGAAGGAGTACATGGAGCGCGTGACGGAGCAGGCCCGCAGCGACGGTTATGTGACGACGCTGTTCGGCCGCCGGCGCTATCTGAACGATATAAATTCGCGCAACGTCAATGCCCGCGGGCTTGCCGAGCGCAACGCGATAAACGCCCCGATACAGGGCGGAGCTGCGGACATCATGAAAATCGCAATGACGGAGGTGGCGCGACGGTTCGCCGAGGAGGGTATACGGTCGCGGATTATCTTGCAGGTTCACGACGAAATCGTGGTCGATATGCTCGCATCGGAGCGCGAACGTGTCGAACGCATCGTCCGCGAGTCGATGGAGGGGGCGGCATCGCTGACCGTTCCGCTGATAGTCGATTGCGGCGTCGGCGGCAACTGGCTCGAAGCACATTAGGTACCTTAAATACTTTAAGAAAAAGGAAAACAATTAAACAAAAACCAATAACCTGTTATGAAAAAACTATTGATTCTTGCTTTTGCAACTGCGGTTTCGGCTGTTGCCGTCGGACAGACTCGCGACGAAATTCTCGCCGACCTCACCAAGGCTCGCGGCGAGTACCGGCTCTATCCGACGGAATTCGCCGAGCAGACCCCTGTTCCGAAGGGCTACAAGCCTTTCTATATCTCGCACTACGGCCGCCACGGCTCGCGTTATATCCTGCGCAACAAGAAGTTCGACGATGTGCTGAAAGTGTTCGCCGAAGGACACGAGGCTGGCAAACTCACCCCTCTCGGCGAGGATGTCTACGGCCGTCTGCTGCGCACCGACGAGGTGTGCCACGGACGTGCGGGCGACCTCTCGGCGCTCGGTCAGGAGCAGCACGAGGGTATCGCCAGACGAATGTACGAGGGCTATCCCGAGATTTTCCGCAACAATCCGGAGGTGTTCTCGGTTTCGACCACCGTACCGCGCTGTCTGTTGAGCATGTCGGCATTCACGGGCGAGCTGCTGCGCCACGACCCGAAGATGAATCTGACAACCGATACAGGCTCGAAGTACATGCCTTACCTCAACCCTTACTACAAGGACAACATCCCGTCGCTCTCCTCCCACATCGACGAGTACCGCTATCCGGTCGGCCCGTGGGTGGACGAGTGGTATGCGTTCCGCCGCGAAATCATCGACCCTTCGCGAATCCTCGGCACGCTGTTCGCTCCGGATTTCATCGAGGAGATAGAGCGCCCTTACGATTTCGTGTTCTATCTGTGGAAAGTGGCCATCAACACGCCTAATACGCCGTCGAAGGAGGAGTATTTCGATCTGTTCACGCCGGACGAGCAGTACAGCTGGTACCGCCTTATCAACGCGATTTTCTATTACGAGA
>CAZESW010000068.1:5629-7630 GCA_964514795.1 uncultured Alistipes sp. | reverse complement strand
CGGTCGCACCGCCGATGCCGTATCGCGACTGCATCAGACGGTAGGCCTTGACGCAAAGATTGTCTTCGTCGGGACAATCTACCGCGATGCCGTTCTGCACGAACCGCAGTTCGTCGGACGGCACGATTTCGATTTCGTCGAAGAGTCCGCGGACGGGGTACATGACGGTTTCGAGGTCGTGGAATCCGTCCTCGCGACGACGCAGAACGTCGAGCCCTATATTTATCTTGCAATTCGCGCGTACTTTCATGGCAGTCAAAGCAGAATTTTTCTCAACTTGTCGCAACTCTCCTTCGGGTCGTGGCGGTTGAACAGAAACGAAGCTATTCCCAACTCCTCCGCAGCATCGAGATTCGCCTGACGGTCATCGATGAACAGCGTATTGTGCGGGTCAAGATTGTAGCGCGACAGCAGAATTTCGTATATCCGGCGTTCGGGCTTCACCGTATGTTCCTCGCACGAAACGACCTCGCCGTCGAAAAACGCGTAAACGCTCCGTTCGCGAAGATAGTCGATGAACTCGCGCGACATGTTGGAGAGCACATAGAGTTTGTAGCCCGCCTTCTTCAAATCGGCGATAAGGTCGCGAGTCCACACTATCTCCTCCTGCATGCCGATAGCCGTCCGCATGTGTTGCTCGGCAACCTCGCGCGGGCAGTCGTGATACTCGCACAAAGCATCTTTCGCCTGCTCGATTGTCAGCGCACCGCGGTCGTACTCCTCCCAAAATGTCGGCATTTCGGGCAGCGTGACGAACGAAAAGAAATCGACGAACTCTTTCGTGCACTTTTGGGGATTGCGGGCGAAAACCACTCCGCCCAAGTCGAAAACGATGTTTTTCATAATCTTGAAATCTTCTGCGAAGATAGCATTTCGGGGCGGAAATTCCAACATTTTCCGCAAGTCTTTGCCGCCAGCTCGCTATCGGGCAAAAAATACGGACACTCTACCATAATATAAAGCCTGTATTTTTGCAGCGGAACAACAAAAATGCGACAATATTTTTCTTTACGGAAAATATTTCGTACCTTTGAACCGTATTATATAGCGACACGACACATGACCAACAAGGAGATTATAGATACCCTCGAAGCCGATGTGCGCCGACTGATGAAGCAGCACTCCGACGCAATGGAGCAGCTCGCCAAATTGCAGAAGGCCAACGACGAGCAGGCGGTGAAGATACGCTCCTTGCAGGCACAGGCCAAGCTGGACAAGGAGGAGATTTCCCGACTGCGGCTTGGCGACGCGATGGTCGGAGGCGGTCGCGACAAATCGGCGGCAAGAGCACAGGTAAACCGTTTATTGCGGGAGGTGGACAAGTGCATCGCGCTGGTTTCGAACGAAATATAATGTCGCACGACTGACGGACACGCTATGAACGACGACAAGTTGGACATAAAGTTGAAAATCGCGGACAAATCCTACTCGATGAGGATAGACCCGCAGAAGGAGGAGATTTACCGACTGGCTGAGCGCGAAGTGAACCGCTACGTAACCAAATACGAGCAGGCGCATCTCGACGGATACGGAGTACGCGACTATCTGGCGATAGTGGCATTGCAACTCGCGGTATCGAACATCCGGCTGTCGCAGAGCCGCGACGTCGGCAGCGAGGAGCTGAAACGGCTGGCGGAACTTGCGACAGAGGTCGAAACACACCTCAACAAATAGGCGTTACGGTGCGGGAAGACGTTGAATTTCTCTTCATTTTCCCGCCCGGCATAGTTCAAATAAATCTGACCTCTGCCCCCGGCTTAACGAAAACGTTCTTTACATATTTTGTAACACAGGAAATTACCCGCATAAATTCCTTGGCTTTGCGAAACTGAACACTTTTTAAATTGGGGTAGACTCGATACGTCAAAACCAGGCCTTGTAGCCCGACGCGGTGAGTACGAGAGTACCGATGGAAGGTTGCGACGGTTTGTAAGCCCCACACATGACAAATCTTGCAGATTCGTCAAACGGAGAAGGAATTGTATGCGGTTTTTTATTGCG
>CAZESW010000068.1:0-5529 GCA_964514795.1 uncultured Alistipes sp. | reverse complement strand
AAGGAGAAGTTCATACAGCTCAAAAGCGAACACGACAAGCAGGTGAACGAACGCAATCAGCGTCTGGCACAGAGCGAGCAGAGAGCCAAACAGTTGGAGAACCAGCTCCAGAACCAGCAGCGCGAAGCTGAGCGCAAATCGGCGGAAAACGACCGTCTGAAAGAGAAGATGGAGAACCAGATGCAGGCGCTCGAACACAAGAAGGAGGAGTTGGCACGACTGATGTCGGAGCAGAATTCGCGTCTCGAACAGATTTCGGGCATGAGCTCGGAGGAAGCGAAGAACATCCTGATAGAGAACATGAAGGCCGAGGCGAAGAGCGAAGCCGCAGCCTACATCAACGAGACCGTCGAGGAGGCGAAACTGACCGCCACCAAGGAGGCGAAGCGAATCATCGTCGCTTCAATTCAGCGGGTTGCGACCGAAACGGCAATCGAGAACTCGGTTACCGTATTCAACATCGACTCCGACGAGGTGAAGGGCCGCATCATCGGCCGCGAGGGTCGCAACATCCGTGCTCTCGAAGCAGCGACGGGAATCGAAATCATTGTGGACGACACGCCGGAGGCGATTATCCTAAGCGGATTCGACCCGGTACGCCGCGAAATCGCGCGACTGGCACTGCACCAGCTCGTTACGGACGGCCGTATCCACCCCGCCCGCATCGAGGAGGTCGTGGCCAAAGTGAAGAAACAAATCGAGGAGGAGATTGTCGAGGTCGGCAAGCGCACCGCCATAGACCTCGGAATTCACGGTCTGCATCCCGAACTGATACGTCTTATCGGTAAGATGAAATACCGTTCGTCCTACGGTCAGAACCTGTTGCAGCACGCCCGCGAGACCGCGAATCTCGCAGGAATCATGGCAGCCGAACTCGGTCTCAATCCGAAGGCCGCACGCCGTGCCGGACTATTGCACGATATAGGCAAGGTGCCTGACGACGAACCGGAACTGCCGCACGCAATCATCGGTATGAAGCTCGCCGAGAAGTACAATGAGAAGGCGGACATCTGCAACGCCATCGGCGCTCACCACGACGAGACCGAAATGACGTCGCTCATCGCCCCGATCATTCAGGTCTGCGACGCCATATCGGGAGCACGTCCGGGAGCACGCCGCGAGGTTATCGAATCGTATATCAAGCGTCTGAAAGAGATGGAGGACATCGCGCTCTCCTATCCGGGCGTAGTGAAGACCTACGCTATTCAGGCAGGTCGCGAGTTGCGCGTAATCGTCGGTGCCGACAAACTCTCGGATGCCGAATCGGAGAATCTGTCACACGAGATAGCGAAGAAGATTCAGGACGAAATGACCTACCCCGGTCAGGTCAAAATCACGGTTATCCGCGAGACCCGCAGCGTAAGTTACGCGAAATAGTAGAATTCTTGCCAATAAAAAAGCCGCACCAAATTGTGCGGTTTTTTTATTGGCAACCCCTTAGAGACCTTAGGGACTCTAAGGTCGTTAGAATTTTTTGGGAGGGGCTTCTGGGAAACCCTTGCCGTTGTTAGAACGGCAGGTCGTCCACCTCGGCGGCACCGACAGAGTTGCCCGCAGTATAATCCTGCTCGGTCGGCATCGGCGGCATATCCGCTGCCGGGGCCGGCTGCGGCTGAACCGGCTGTTTAGGCTGTACGCGCCAAGCACGGACATCGTTATACCAGCGGCCGTTGTACTCGCGCGCATCGATGTCGATAGACACGGTGTAGAGCGTACCCTCCGTCAGACGCTTCACCTCTTCCTCCTTGTTGAAGAAGTTCACGAGCGTGCGTCGCGAATACTGCGACTGGGTTTGAACCTCGAACAATACATCCTGACTCGTCCATGCGTTGCCGGCCTTTGAAACTCCGCCACGGGCAGGAAATATCTGTAAAACTTTGCCTTCGAATTCCATAATATTATAGGTGTTAATTATTTTGTTTTTGCAAAGATACGAATAAGCGAGGGCAATGCCAAATTTATTTGCCTCCGCATTTCGCGGCTTTAGAGTCCTTAAAGACTTTAACAGCATTAAGGACTTTAAAGACTTTATAGTCCTTAACGGCCTTAAAAACCTTAACGATTTTTTAGTCCGACCCGCCCCACACGCACGTGTAGCGCACATACGGCGCCTAAACCGCAAAAAATCAGCGAAAAACGCTGTCAATCCGAATTTTATACATATCTTTGCAACAATCTAACGTTCAACTCTTCTCACATTTTTCGGGGGGGGGAATCTTAGGGTGTTTTTTACCGAAAGCACAAGAAACCGGTTACAAAATTTACACACTAAAAAGACCCATTATGGAAAAATTTCACAAACTTTTCTTGACGGCGGCATGTCTCGCAGGACTATCGCTGTCGTCGTGTGTCAAGGATGCAGAGACGGTCGATGTCGCCGCAGCCACGACCAAGACATTCCGTGCGACGACCGAACTCGCTACGCGAACGACTCTCGACGGCGACCACAACGTCATTTGGAGCAAAAACGACCAGATAGTCGTATTCGGAATCACGGACGCCCAGAACAATAGCGGAAAAGCCTTCCAACTCGTCGAAGGTGCGGGCACGACCGTAGGCGTATTCTCCGGATCCATCGACAACGGCTATGCAGGTTATTACGCATTATACCCGTATTCCTGTTATAAATCCGTGCTCGTAAGCGGAAAATACAAAATCCTTCTGAATCCGAATGCGGTATTCACCGAGCGCAATTTCGTGGACGGAGCCAATCCGATGATTGCCTACGGAACGGAGAACGACGGTTTCAAGTTCCACAACCTGTGCGGAATCGTCGAATTCCGAATCACCGGTTCGGGCAGCATAAATTCGATTGAGGTCATAAGCGGCGACAACAAACCGCTGTCGGGTATGTTCTTCGCCAATCCGAAGACCTGCGAGCTCGAAGCGACGAACTCGTTCGGCTCGTCGGTAGAGAATTTCCAGTGCATATATGCCCAGCTCGATACTCCTGTGGAGCTTTCGGCGACTCCGCGTTCGATATATGCGGTTCTGCCTCCGGCGACATACGAGAATCTGCAAATTCGTACCATCGACACCGACGGAAACATAACCGTACGCAAGGCGACCAAGCCTATCGAGGTTACCCGTTCGCACATCGTGCCCGTTTCGGAGTTCTCGCACGCTCCCGTTACGGATATGCCTTATGTTACAATCTATTATGACGAGGAGAGCAGCAACTTCTACCAGTCTAAAATCAACTTCGAGACCAACGCAATCGCCACCGGCTTCTACTACCGCCGACTGTCGTATGCGGATTACGAGAATCTCGCCGCACAGGGTCAAAGCGATTTCCAGATACTTGCAGCCGCCGCAAGCAACTTCTCCGGGAATTCGGCGTCGATGAAACTCACGACGCTCAACGACCCGGGCAGCAAATATGTGATGCTCGGACTGGCGTATCAGACGACCGAGAGCGGCAATGCAATGGACACAAGCAACATCTCCAAACTCGTATTCTCTGCCAAACAGATTCCGTTCGACAATACGCTGACGCCGCAGGTTACAGCCGAAAGTATTAAAGAAGATAATGCAATGTTCTTTATATCCGGCAGTCCGCTGGACAATTACCGCACACTTGCATCGGTTTTCAGCGATGACGAGTACAACTCCTACACCGACGCCGAGAGGCAAATCGCTGCGACACTCGGACTTTACACCAACCATCACAGCGATTCGGCGAACTATACGGGTTACAAGGGGTTAGTCGCCTTCGGCAACCTGCTTCCAAACACCAAATATCATCTTGTTTACACCGTTACCGACGGTATCAACAGTGGAATGTTCAGTGATGTATACACCCGCTACGCCCCTGTTCGGGAATACGAGTTCACCACACCCGCCCACGTTCCGTCGGCTGCGACCGTAACGCTCTCCGAACCTGTTGCATCCGATTACTCGGCCGAATTCACGGCGACCGCCGGAGAGGGTGTGACGAAGATAAAATATCTGTACACCATGTACCAGACTGCATACTCGGCGGACGATATAGCGGCTTACGGAACCGAGGCAGCACTCGGCAGCAACGAATCGACGGTAATCAAAATGTCCGACCTTCTGGCGGAGACCACCTATTATATATATGCGGTCGCGTACGACGAGAACAGCTCCTACGGCGTGCTTTCGACCTTGACGCTCACGACACTGGCTCCGATTCCGGTAGACGACCCGGAGTACGCCAAATTCGTCGGCACCTATACCCTTACGTTAGGCTCCGGCACGAATCCGACGCCAAGAACGGTAACCATATCCGAGGACGTCAAGGGAAAGACATTCAAGGTCAAGGGTCTTATAAATCCGTCTATCGTCGCGCAATACAGTCTGGACGACACGGTCGAAGCGACGTTCAACAACGGCGAGATTTGCATCTCTCCGCAGGAGATTGCGGATTCGGGCACGATTCCGAGCAGATTCGACGGTGATATAGTTACCATGCACCTTCGCGAAGCGACCTATTCATGGTACAATCCTTCTCTGCCGCTTCGTTCGACATACAACGACGGCGTCCTGACACTGAAAGCGACAGACAGCGACGGCATGGAATGGGACGGATTCCAGTTCATGGTAGGAAACCGTGGATACATAGAATATTATCGCGGCATCGTATTGACCAAGCAGAATTAACGTTAAAAAATCGCAAATTATGAAAGCAGAAAAATATACAGTACCGACGATGATTCCGCTGACGGTCGCAATCGAATGCGGATTCGTACTCAGCACCGAAGGATTCGATAAGGATAACGAAGTAGATCCGGGCTGGGAATAGCACTTTCAACAAATCAATCATAACCGATACCGGCTGCCTTTCGAGGGCAGCCGGTATTTTTCGTTGGTAAAGGGCGGCGGTTAGCCTTAAAGTCCTTAACGACTTTAAAAACCTTAGGGACTTTAAGGACGTTAAGGACAAAAAACAATAATGGGTTCGCAACAAATTGCGAACCCATTATTCCGTGAAGAATCCTTTGGCGGATTACTTCGTCGTAACCACTCGCTTCTCCTTGATGCGGGCTTTCTTACCCGTAAGGTCGCGGAAGTAGTAGATGCGTGCACGGCGAACCACACCACGCTTGTTCACCTCGATGTGGTCGAGATGCGGCGAGTAGAGCGGGAAGATACGCTCGACGCCCACGCCGTTCGAAATCTTGCGGATCGTGAACATCTTGGTCTTGCCCGAACCCTTGATCTGAATTACCACGCCGCGGAAGCTCTGCAAACGCTCCTTGCTACCCTCGACGATACGGTAAGTTACGGTGATGGTGTCACCTGCCTTGAACGACGGAATGTCGGCATCGGTTTTAGCCCACATCTGCTCGTTCACCATTTTGATTAATGCATCCTTGTTCATTGTTGCAACAAAAATTTAAATTATCCGCTCAACATTGTCGCTGCGTTAGGCATACCATACGCGGACATTGCCCCGTAATCCCGAACGCCGAAGCGTTCCCGTTGCCACCCGCCCAATACAAGAGGTTGATACGCGGCGCAAATATACGAATAAGAGAGCGTAATACCAAATTTATTTGAGTATTA
>CAZESW010000067.1:5966-7717 GCA_964514795.1 uncultured Alistipes sp. | reverse complement strand
ATCGCGGAGCAGCATCTGACACCCGAAGCGAAAGAGAAATGCCGCGGCTACCTCCACCACACGCTGCCTTACTATGCGTCGTGGATGGATTACTGGCGCAACTGTCCGGGCTTCGAGCCGACGTCGAAAACCCATGCCGTTCCGGTGGACGATACGTTCCATCATCTGAAAAACGACGAGAAGAACGCCGTTTACCAGATTATCCGCATTCAGAAGAAGATGAAGAAGTACGAGAAGATGAAGGATTCGCTCGTGTGCGACAATCTGAAATATCTGATTCATCTTGTCGGCGACATGCACTGCCCGTCGCATACGCGCTACGAGGAGCAGCCGAGATACAAGAGCTATACGTTCCTGATGGACGGCAAACTGTCGAGATCGCACCACTTCTGGGATTCGTCGCTCTCGATGTTCCACAGCGGATGGCGCTGCGAGGACTTCTACCGCAATCTCGACAAGGCCACTCCGGAGGAGATTGCCGAAATCTGCAAGGGTACTCCCGAGGACTGGGCATACGAGAATGCTCTCGCGATGCGCGAAACGTTCGAACTGCTTCCGAAGGGCGGCGAGTTCAACAACGTGTCGGAGGAGACCAAAGCGCGCATGAAGGAGTTGTCCGAAACGCAGGCAGTCAAGGCGGGTTATCGTCTTGCTGCGATACTGAATGCAATTTTTGCCAAATAATCCGAATTTCCAGATATGAAGAAAACATTGAAATATATGATGGCGGCGGCGATGGTATTGTCTGCCGCACAGACGTATGCGTGGAACAAGCAGGCCCACGAAACGATAGCCGTACTCGCAACCGAGCGACTCGCGCCGGAGGTGAAGGCCGAGGCGGAACGCATTTTGGGCGGAACGCTGAAAGAGAATGCAATGTGGCTCGACGACATCCGCAAGGAGGCCAAGCATTCGGCGGGCTGGCACTATGTAGCGCTCGATGCGGAACTGAAATCCGCTCCGAAATCCGACAACGACGCAGTCGTTCAGATTGAGCGTGCCGCCGACGTGCTGCGTAACCGCGCTTCGCACAACGATTCGACGGTAGTGGCCGCGCTCCGCACGGTTATTCATCTGGTTGCCGACATGCACAGCATTCCGCATGTCCGCATTTCGGGCATGGCCGCTTCGCAGCGCAACTTCAACTTCATGCTCTCCAACGGCCATGTAGGCAAGAAGAAGGCGGAGAGCAAGATGTCGTGGAAAAAGTATTGGGACAATACGGTTATAAACCGCCATGGTGCATTCTCGCCCGAAATGTACGCCGAGGATGTGGACGTCTGCCACGGTGCGAATGCCGACGCCCTCGCTGCGGGAACTCCGCGCGACTGGGCTTACGACATGGGCCGCGAGTGCAAGCCGCTGTACAAGTGGGCGCAGGCCGACTACTTCATGAGCCGCGAGCAGGATATACGCCTCGAACCGATTACCGACCGCAATCTGGCTCGTGCGTCGTACCGCCTTGCCGCATTGCTGAACGAGTGTCTGAAATAGGATTCGGCACAATTAATAAATCGGGCAACCTGAAAAGGTTGCCCGATTGTCGTTTAATACACCCACTCGAAATCCTCGATATATAACTCGTTGTTCGTGCTGCCCGTCAGGTAGTCGCCGTAGGCACTCGACGCCGCCGATATTATTATCGAGTAACTGTCGGCATTCGGTTTGGCTGCCGTGTCGTACCAGCATACCGGAAGCGTCAGTTCGACCCAGCCGTTCTCGTCGGCTCCGTTCACTCCCGCTGCGGTGGA
>CAZESW010000067.1:2202-5866 GCA_964514795.1 uncultured Alistipes sp. | reverse complement strand
GCGTCAGTTCGACCCAGCCGTTCTCGTCGGCTCCGTTCACTCCCGCTGCGGTGGACTCGGTGATTGCCAGCGAGCCGTAGCCTATTACGCTGCCTTCGGCGACCGAGGACTCCGTTTCGGGATTGAAGAATGTGGACGGGTCTACCGCCGTTCCAGATTTGATGACATGGCGGCTGTTCCAGTCGGTTATGCAGAACATTATGCGTGCGGGGTCTATGGTTTCGTCCTTGACGTGCCCGTTGCCGGTATCCTTGCTGCCGACGTGCGTCATGGTGGTAATCGTCGCCTTGTATCTGCACTTGATGGCTGACGGACGACCTGCGTATGCGAATTTCTGCCCGAATTTCGCCAATGCTCCGCCGATTCCCTCGACCGCCATCTCGCCCGTGAAGAGGTTGCCTGCCGCGAATACGCCTACCGCCGTTCCGCCTTTGAGTTTCGCGCACGAGGAGCCGTTGAATCCTGCGACCGTATCGTCCTGCGAACAGAGTGCGGGCGTCAGTTTGTTGTTGCCGTTCGACCAGAACAGATTGCCGTCGTCCGCATTCGGATATTTAACATCGCCTGCGACGAGCATTCCCGTAACCTTGTGCGTGCTCCAATTGTCCATCGATGCATCCCGAATCGCATCTTTCGTGCCTCCCGCATCGAATGTCGCGGAGGCTATCTGCGTGCCGTCAGCCGTAATGCGGATGTCGTAGGTGCCTCCGAGCCATACGCCCGTTCCCGCGACGTGCGATTTGTAGGCGAGTCTGCCGTCCGTTGCCGCGACGTCGGTGAACTGCGGAGCGATTCGGTATGTGTCGCCCGAAACGTGCTCGGCCGTTTGCCATTCGGTTGAGGATGCGGGTTTGTATTCGACTGCGATTGCGCTGTCGCCCGCATTTCCGACCTTGGCAGTCAGCGTCGCGGTGTTGAACCACAGGTCGGCGTCGCCGTTGTATGCAATCGTGGCGGCCGGCGTCTGCGCGGTGTTGCAGGTGAACGTCATAGTGCGCTCCAAGGTGCGTCCCGAAAAGTCGGTGAGCGCGACGGTGAAACGGTTCGTTGCTGTCATTCCGCCCGAAATCATGTTGATGAGCGGAACGAGCGAGCCGACGTCGAACAGTACGCGGCGACTGTTCACGAGCGTGTCGCCGGTCGTCAGCCCCATGCCGCCGAGTATCTGCGCGTATGTGGCGTTGTCTATCAAATCCATTTCGGGCGCAAGTCCGAATTCTCCCAAAAGTTCGGACGTAAGTATCGGCGAGTCGATTGCGATGCTCATGCTGCGGATACCCGCCGGTACGGCGATGTCGAGCGAGCAGCGTCCCGCCATGTCGTCCGCGATTTCCATCGGTGCGAAATCCTCGTTGCCGCTCCATACCGCCACCGGGTCTGAAATCTCCGCCCAGTCGGCGATGTCGGTGTTGCGGAAATAGAGTTTGCCCGCTTCGAGAGGTCTGCCGGTACGGTCGATTTTTGCGGTGGCGATGTGATTTTCGGTTACGATGTCGAACGTCAGCATACCGCAGTCGTCTGCCGGAACGTTGAAGAATATCCGTGCGTCGGATGCCGCAGGGGCCGTCGCGTCGTCGAATATGGCGGCGATGTGTGCCGACTGCCCGTCGGAGCCGAGCGACGCGCTCATGGATTCCGTGTCGAGCAGGAGCGACGAAGCGGAAATCGCCTTGTCCGCCGAAAGCACTATCGCCCTGACCTTTTCGCCGGCAACCGCAGCGTCGGAGGTAGCGAATCCCGCGGCGATTATAGCCGTGAGATGCCGCATTCCGAATGCGATGCCTTTTCCGTCGGCGGTTTTGCCCGCCGGGGCGTTATCGAATGCGAGCAGCGGCGACATCATAGCGTCGTATGCGCTGTCGAACGGTTTGCCGTAGTGGACGCGTTCGCGTCCGAACGGAATCGTCATGTCGTCTGTTGCCGGATATACTGCGCGATAGGTACGGCGACCGACTCCCTCGGTCAGTTTGCCTTTGAACAGGCGGGAATCGGGGTCGTATGAAAAGGTGAGATGTTCGCTCGTCCCTTCGAGCGAAGATGTGACCGAGATATTGTCGGTCGCCTCCCATCTTCCGCTGAATTTTCCGTTTTCGTAGCCTTCGTCGATTACTGCCCGCGTGTCGCCGCCGATATGCTCGCTGTGTGCGGCGAACGAAACGGCGACTTTGCCTGCCGACGAGGGTATGCCGGACTGTTCGTCCTCTCTTGTGCATCCGCCGAGCGTCAGAAATGCTGCGGCGATGCAGATGGTGTATTTCATTACTTTTCTCATGTCGTTCGTTCTTTTTGAATGATTAGTAGTCTTCCTCCGGCAAAAAGATGCCGAATGAAAGCGGTTCCGCATATCCGCCCGTCCAAGGGTCGCTTACCTGGAATCCTCGTTCCAGTTTTATCCGATGTACTTCCAACGCGGGTGCTTCATAACTGATTCTGTGTCGGTTTGTCATAATTTTCCAGTTTTAGATGAATGTCTTTTGCACTGTTCTCGGCAGCAAATATAGGACAGCGCAATGCCTGCTGAAAATATATTCAACGAACCGGCGAAACCTCCGATTCGACAGTCGGAATTTATCAACGAACCGTTTGAGAAAAAAGGGCTTTCGTGGAAGTTTTTCTTAAAAATCATTAAAGCCTTTAAGGTCGTCAAGGACTTTAAAGACCTTAAAATTTGGCTATCCTCTCGGCTTTCACTATCTTTGTAGAACTATGCAACGTTACGCCGACATACTTCTGCCGCTTGCGCAGCCGCTCTATACTTTCGCCGTCGGCGAGGGTATGAACCCCGTTGCTGGCGATGCCGTAGCGGTGCAGTTCGGCGCGCGGAGCGTCTATACGGGTATCGTGTGGCGTCTGCACGACGAAGCGCCGAAGAGCGGCCGCACGAAACCGATTCTGCGGGTGCTGCACGACAAACCGCTGGTAACTCCCGCCCAAATGCGTTTTTGGGAATGGATGGCGGATTATTACATGTGCACCGTCGGCGAGGTGATGCGTGTCGCGCTGCCTTCAACCGTCAAGCCGCATGCCCGAACCGAGGAGGAGTTCGCTGCCTATGCGCCGCGTTGCGAACGGGTGCTGACGCTCGACGAAACGGCGCTCGACGATGAAACCGCGGAACGGATGCGCCGTCGTGCGCCCAAACGTTTCGCGCTGGTCGAGGCGTTGAGGTCTGCCGGAGGCACGATGCTGCGCCGTGAGACCGATGCCGACGCAGCGATGGTAAAGGCTTTGTCGGATGCGGGTATAATCAAGGTGTCGGAGCGTGAAATCGCACCCGAGGTCGTAACCGGCAGTGCCGTTCTGCCCGAATTGTCGCCTGCCCAGTCGAAAGCGCTCGACGAGGTGCGCGAGGGATTTTCTTCGCGCGGTGCGGTTTTGCTTCACGGCGTTACGAGTTCCGGAAAGACAGAAATATATATGCACCTTATCGCCCGTGCGCTTGCCCGTGGTGAGGATGTTCTCTATCTCGTGCCCGAAATATCCGTTACGACGCAACTCGTCGAGCGTCTGCGCCGTGCATTCGGCGAACGGGTCGTGCCTTATCACTCCAAACTTACACCTGCCCGCCGGACGGCAGCGTATATGCGTCTGCTCAACTCGTCGGGCGGCAATCTCGTGGTCGGGGCGCGGTCGGCGGTGTTCATGCCGTTCCGCAAACTCGGTC
>CAZESW010000067.1:0-2102 GCA_964514795.1 uncultured Alistipes sp. | reverse complement strand
AATCTCGTGGTCGGGGCGCGGTCGGCGGTGTTCATGCCGTTCCGCAAACTCGGTCTGGCGATAGTCGACGAGGAGCACGATTCGGGTTACAAGCAGAGCGAACCGTCGCCGCGGTACAACGGTCGCGATGCCGCCGTGATGCTCGCCTCGATTCACGGAGCCAGGACAGTGCTGGGCAGTGCCACGCCGTCGATGGAGAGTTACGCGAATGCTTTGGCGGGAAAATATCTGCGGGTGCGGCTCGACGAACGCTACGGTGGAAGCGTTCCGCCGCGGGTGATAATATCCGATACGATGCTCGCCGTGAAACGCGGCGAACGCAAATCGCGGTTCAACAAAATTCTGCTCGACAAAATCGACGAACGCCTTTCGAGTGGCGAACAGGTGATGCTGTTTCAGAACAGGCTTGGCTATTCGCCATACGTCGAATGTCCCGAATGCGGCTGGACCGCGCGGTGTCCGCACTGCAACGTTACGCTTACGCTGCACCGCGGTTCGGGTACGCTGCGGTGTCACTACTGCGGCTGGCAGATGCCGACGCCGAAACGCTGTCCGTCGTGCGCAAAGGCGGATGTCGCTCCGATGGGATTCGGCACGGAGCGCGTCGAGGACGAAATATCGGCGATATTCCCGCAGGCGAGAGTCCTGCGGCTCGACGGCGAAACGGCGGTTTCGGATGCAGCCTACAAACGCATAATTTCGGCTTTCGCCCGACGCGAAGCCGATATACTGGTCGGTACGCAGATAATATCGAAGGGTCTGGATTTCGACGGAGTGACGCTTATCGGCATTCTTAATGCCGACAATCTGCTGAACGCGCCCGATTTCCGTGCGAGTGAACGGGCATGGCAGCTTCTCGTCCAGGTTGCGGGACGGTGCGGACGGCGCGATGCCGCCGGAGAGGTTGTCGTGCAGACTGCCGAACCGACCCATCCGCTCTTCGCATGGATAGACGAACGCTGCTACGAACCTATGGCGGCTTCGATGCTCGACGAACGGCGGCTGTTCTCGTATCCGCCGTATACGCGCATTATCCGCATCACCATGCGCAGTTCGTCGGCGGAACGTCTGGCTGCCGCGGCACGGTCGCTTGATGCAGCTCTGCGCCGACGCTTCGGCCCGCGCGTGTTCGGTCCCGCAGCTCCGATGATAGACCGTGTGCGCGACGAACATATTCTCGAAACGATGCTCAAAATCGAGTCGTCCGCCTCTTTCGCCCGAGCCCGTTCGCTGCTCCGCGATGAGATTGCCGGAGTGCGCGGGCAATGCGACTGCCGCGGGGTGACGATAATCTGCGATGTCGATGTTCAGTAGATTCACACGGATATTGTGGCATGGCTTTCTGGACCTGTTTTCGCTGTTCGTTCCCGAAACATGCCCCATTTGCGGTACGGTTCTGTCGGACGGCGAGAATTTCGTATGCACCGCCTGCCGCTACCGCATCCCGATGACCGGTTTCTGCCACGAGGCGGACAATCCTATGTGGCGCAAGTTCTGGGGACTCGTGCCGGTCGAACGTGCGGCGGCACTCTACTGGTTCATCGAGGGCAGCGAATGGCGGCGGCTGATTCACGATTTCAAATACGGCGGAAAGTGGCTTCTGGCGCTTCGCCTGGGTCGCTGGCTCGGTGCGGAACTCGTCGCGGGCGGACTCTACGGCGATGTGGATGTCGTCGTTCCGGTGCCGCTGCACTGGCGCAAGCGACTTTCGCGCGGCTACAATCAGTCGGAATACATCGCCGAGGGTGTGGCGCATTCGCTCGGAGTGCCGTTCGACTTCCGCAGCGTCCGCAGGACGGTGAACAATCCGAGTCAGACCCGACAGCGGCATGGCGACCGCTGGAACAATGTCGACGGAATATTCGCCGTGAGACTCCCCGACCGTCTGCGCGGAAAACATGTCCTGCTGGTGGACGATGTCTTTACGACGGGAGCGACGGTGATTTCGTGCGCCGAAGCGATTGTGGCGGCGTGTGAGGGCGATGTGCGGGTGAGTGTGGCAACCGTCGCGGCGTCGCACAAGGAGCTGGGTGAAGATTGATAAAACACTATATACAACTTTACACCAAATAAAGTTAAGTAACGTATTCGGATAGCCGATT
>CAZESW010000066.1:0-7720 GCA_964514795.1 uncultured Alistipes sp. | reverse complement strand
GACCGTACCGTGGGGCACGTCGTTGATTTTGTAGAGGTCGGCACGCTCCCCGCCGATGAGGAAGACGTTGGTTACGCTGACAACGTCGCGAATCATGTAGACGTTGCTCGGGTCGTTGATTCGCAGCCCGTCCACCACGAACGTATAGCTGTACAGCTCCGGAGCCAAAGGTTCGGGCGTGGTATACTCCCAAATGCCGTCGTTCTGGACGAGGTCGGCGAATCCCGGCCCGTCGAACTCGCCGAACGGGGTGGCAATCTTTTGCGTAGGCAGGAAATCTCCCGTAACCTGCACTGTCGCTGCGTTCGGGGCTTTGAGGCGGAACGTTACGGTGTTGTCGGCGTGCACTTCGGGCGATACGACCGGAGCGACGCCCCAAAGTGCCTGCTGTGCACAGGCCATGCAGCTTATCATCATCAAGGCTGCGGACAAAACTGTTTTCTTCATCTCGTATCTGAATTTTTAAGGTTTTCTGTCATTCGCACACAGCCTCGCATCACCATTTCGACACTTCGCGGTCGATGATTTCGATACGCTCTTCGAGAATCTTGCGCATGCGGGCTACTGCGGCATCGAACGACAGCCGTTCGTCGCCGTTGGTATAGGTGGTCATTCTCCAAATCGCGAAATTGGCATTGGCAGAGAGTGAGATGTACTCCTGCTGTTCGTCGATATATTCGAGTGCCGTGAGGAACTTCGGTTTCAGTACGCGCCACCGTTCGGCGGCCAGCGAGCGGAACGCAGGGTCTTCGAAAAGACGGCCGTACCACCATGCCCACTGGATGAAAAGCCCCCATTGCGCGTTCGGAGAGGCGTTGTAGGAGAACGTTCCCCAGTCGAAATCCCACACCGGGCCGGCCACGATTTTTCCTCCTCTGTCCTTGTGCAGGAACACGCTGCCCGGATTGCCCAGCTCGTGATTGACCGTGATTTCGTAGACGAGCCAGTAATCGACGAACGATTCGGCGTCTATATAGCGGCGGTAGCCGTTCGCCGGGTCGGTGAAATCGCTGCCGTAAAGACAGTTCTCGACTTCGGCGATGTGGTTCTTAATCCAGTCGAACTGCACGGACGTAAGTTCGTCATCGTCGGGCGATTTGACGGCGAACGGCACGTTGTGCGGCGTGTGCCACTGCCATACGTTGTCGAAATGGAAATCCAGTTCGAGCAGGTAACCGCCCGTCAATGCCTCGCCCGCATTGTCCTGCGGAGTCATCTCGGTTATGGCGACGCGGTTCTTGTCCACCTTGACATGCTCCGCCAGAAGATACTGCCCCTGATATTCGCCGTTGAGGAACAGTTCGACGAATTCGCAGCGTGGCGTCCATGCGAGCGACGTCTGCGAGGCGAGATAGTATGCCGTTTTGTTGCGCAGCAGCGTGCGGTCCATGTAGTTGGCGAGCAGACACCAGCGTTTGTGCTTCGGCATGCCGAGAATCGGTGTCTTCTCGGCGAGTTTGAGATTGTACGGCTTCTTGGGCCAGCCCCATGTCGAGTTGCCGCGTCCGCGAATGGATGTTGCGGCGGATTCGAGATTGTCGAAACGGCCCGCGCCGTCGATACGGATTGTCGCCTCCTTAATCCACTCCTCCTTCGAGGTTATCGGCATACGTCCCGGCGTCTCAATCATTACTACGGGCAGACCCGTGAAGTTGGTTACGCTGACCGTGAAGCGGTTCTCGTAGGCTCCCGTGCGGACGGTATAGATTACGTCGCCGCTGAAATCGTTGATGCTGACTCCGCTCGTCTGCGCCTGGCCATCGACCTCGATTCGGTCGGCACCGTCGCAGTCGAACGTCGCTACAAACCGCATCGAGGAGTGATACTCCGGAATGCGACCCGAAAAAGTCGCCGTGCGGCTGTCGAACGAGAGTTCAATATCGGCATTGAGCGACGGATTCAGACTTTTCAGAAACCGCATGCCAGTAATGCCCGCACGATACCCGCTGTTCTGAATCGTCACGGACTGCGAAACGAGCAGTTCGCCCGACGGCAGTTTCAGCACGAGGCAGACCTCGCGCCGGAAGGATGCGGACGACCCTGCGGACTCTATGACGGCGCGGTAGCGTCCTGCCGTCTGACCGTCGGTTATGCGGGTGATTGAGAACTCCGTCGGCGAGTTGCGCAGATTGTCGGCCATACGCAGCGACATCTGACACTCCAGCGAGCCGATATTATGGTTGAATACGGCTGCGGCAGGTTCTATCGTGAAGTCGAGTGCGAGGGAACTCCCGGCGTCGAGCGAGAGCACGCCCGCGTCATCGAGCCTAATCGAACGCGGAATAGTGTTGTCGGTGGCAGGTTCCGCCGGCGTTTTTTCACATGCCGACAGCATCAGCAGCGCGAACAGAAGTGTCGAAAGTCGCAGTTTCATGGTTTTATTTCCAGATAATCGAAGTTACCGAACGCGCGCCGAGCACCACCGAGAAATCGCCCTTGTCGCTTCTCACGACGTATGTTTTAGCGGCGTTGGACTCGTTGAGCACGACCGCCGAGTAGGAACCGTCGGTATTCTCGAATGCCGAGCATACGAGGTCGTGTGCGGTCGAACCTATGCGGACGGCACCCCGGCGGACTACCTTCGACATGTGGCCGATAGCGTACCAGTGGCTTCGGTAGTTGAGCGAAGCGTAGGAGTATGTGCCGTCGCAATCGACGAATCCGTAGCAGGTCTGGCATCCTCCCGGACGGTTGGGACCGCGACGGTCGTCGAGCATGAAATTCCACAGTATCACGGCACGGCAGTAGTTGTTTATGGTGCCGAGGCAGACGTTGGACATGTGCCACATCAGGTTGTCGCCGAAATCGGGACTCCACGTGCCGATGCTCTGCTCGGTGAAGTAGATGTGCTTGTCCGGAGCAGCGGAATGCACCTTTGCCAGCACGGTATAACTGCCGCCGTAGGCATGCCATGCCGAACCGTCGAAGTACTGTGCGGCCTCCTTGTCGGCGAAGATGCTGGTAACGTACTCGGGCACGTCGAAGTTGTGGTCGTAAGCCCAAATCTTGGTCGTGATGCCCGCCTCGCGGAATGCTGGGCCGAGATAGCGTTTGACGAACTCGCGCTGCTGCTCCCACGACATGCAGGTCGAGGCGGAGTTGCCGGCGTTCAGAGGCTCGTTCTGCGGCGTTACCGCCTCGATGCGGAAGCCGTTCGCCTCCATCTCCTGAATCCACAGCACGAAATATTGCGCATAGTCGGCGTAGTGCTCCGGAGCGACACGGCCGCCCGTCCATTTGTCGTATTTGCCGCTGCCACCGACCGGCGCCTTCATCCACAGCGGACACGTCCACGGTGCGGCGATGATTTTCACGTCGGGATTTATCGCGAGAATCTCTTTGAGCACAGGGAAGAGGTCACGGCGGTCGTACTCGTGTATTTCGAAAAATTCGAGTCCTTCGAGGTCGCAGCATGTGTATTCGTCGAGCGAGAAGTCCGAACAGCCTATCGATATGCGGACATAGTTGTAACCCAGACCTTTGTCGGGGTCGAACGCCGCACGCAGAATGCGTTCGCGGTCGGCGGCCGACATTTTCAGCAGATTGTAGGCGGCGGAACCCGTTATTGCGGGACCGAAACCATCCATCGACTGATAGCGCGCCGACGGATTGATTTTGATTTCGGCAGCCGAAGCGGCGGCGTCCGAAACACGGCCGAGAGCCGGTTCGCTCATCAGCGACCGACGGTCGGCAGAGGTCTGCCAAGCCTCGACGGAGGCAGGGTAGCGGTCGTCGCGCTCACCGGAAGTGGTTGCGACGATAGATTTAATATCGGTATATATGCCCGCGAGACCCGCCACGCCGAAAACCTTGTAGTTCGAACCCGCTTCCAGTCCGTCGAAGCGGAGCGTTCCCGATTCGGTGAGCCGTTCGCCCTTCATCATCTCTGCCAGCGACGGTACGGCACTGTCGGACGAGGCGATTTTGCAATAGGCGACGTCGGCATTCTCCATGACGACATCTACGGAAATCGTCGTATCGCCCGCAGCCGACTGCGTAAGCCGAATTGCAGTAACGGGCTTCGACGGAGTTTCGGGTTTGGAACTGTCGCTGCAACCGCATGCGACAACCGAAAGCAGACATGCCGTGAAAATGGCGGAGAGGTGTTGTAGCATAAGCGAAATAAATTTTGGAGTTCGTAAAATTTTGAATAATTCATACAAATTTACTTAAAAAATGCGTCTGTCTTCGCTCTGTGGTGCAAAATATAAAGTTCCCGAATGGAAAAGGCTTATAAAGCAAACGGTTATCGATAAATAAAAGTGGCTGCATGTTAGGTTTTGCAAATAATATTTTATATATTTGTCAGTGTAAAAACTGCAAAACCACTTATTTAACTGTCGTTATGAAACCTGCGAACTTCCTTCTGAATGTCCTGCTTGCGGCTGTATTATGGCCCGTAACCGCGTCGGCGGCCTCTTCGACCGATGCAGCCGACGAAATCAAACGTCTGGACGAGGCGCTGGAAGCGGCGGACGACTATGTCGCCAAACGCAAACTGCGGCTGATGACACTCGAAAATATGCTCAATTCGCGGGGCGTATCGCTCGAACAGCAGTTCAATATCTACGGACAACTCTACGATGAATATGTGACCTATCAGTTCGATACGGCGATGTCGGTGCTCGACGAGAGGATGGCACTGGCGAAGCGCATGGATGATTGCGGGCATGTGGCGGACGTGACGCTGCAACGTGCGATGCTGTTCACTACGTCGGGCATGTTTCTCGAAGCCAGTGCATTGCTCTCGTCGGGTCTCGACACGCTGTCGCTCGACCGTACGCAGCGTATCGACTATTACAATGCGCAGCAGCGTTTCTATAAGGATTACAGCGAATACAGCCGGACGCCCGAAGTGGTGCGCTTCTCGAATGGCAAGGTGCGCTATTACCGCGACCGCATTCTCGAATGCGCGTCGCCAGAATCCGAAGTGTACCAGCATATTGCTGTGTACGATTCGATGGAGTCGGGCGATTTCGAAACGGCTTATGCGCAGAACCTCGAACTGTTGTCGCAGTTCGATCCGTCGGACCACAAATATGCGGTCTACGGCTACGACCAGGCGGTAATCTGCGAGGCTCTGGGTCGTTCCGACGAGATGATTGTATGGTATGCGCGGTCGGCTGCGGCGGATGTCAAGGGGGCGATAAAGGACAATGCCTCGCTCTGCTGTCTGGCACAGGCGATGCTCCACCGCGAGGATATCGACCGTGCGTTCCGCTACATAACTCTCTCGCTCAATGACGCTTTGTTCTACAACGCCAAACTGCGTCCGTGGCAGATTGCCAACGTCATTCCGATGATTGAGCGGTCTTATCAGGACATGCAGTCCTTGCAGAACCGGCGGATGGGCAATCTGTTGATAGTCATATCGGTACTGGCTACCGTACTGTTCGGAATATGCCTGCTGGCGATGTATCTCTATTCTCGTACGCACCAGTCCCGGCGCAAGATAGAGCAGATGAACGAGCAGATTAAGGAGTTCAACGCCTCGCTGCTCGAAGCCAACGAGAGCATCAGCAATATGAACAAAGACCTGATGGAAGCCAACAGGGTGAAGGAGAAGTATATAGGTCTGTTCCTGACGAGAAATTCGGACTATGTGGACAAACTCGACGCCTATCGTCGCAACGTGCGCCGCAAATTGCAGGCGAACAAACTCGAAGAACTGAAAGCGGAGTGTTCGTCGCCGGACATGATGACCGGCGAACTGAACGAGTTTTACGAGATGTGCGACAATGCCTTTCTGCAACTCTATCCCAACTTCGTCAAGGAGTTCAACGACCTGCTGAAACCCGAAGCGAGGATTGAACTGAAAAAGGGCGAACGTCTGAATACCGAACTCCGTATCTTCGCGCTTATCCGTTTGGGAATCACCGACTCGTCGCGTATCGCATCGCTGCTGCGGTATTCAATCAATACCATTTACAATTACCGTGCGCGCCTCAGGAATTCGGCGGCGGTAAACCGCGACGATTTCGAGGAGCATATCAAAACAATCGGCATGAGAAAATAGCGGCGTAATCGCGCCGGTCGAAAACAGGGCGGGAGAGCCGAAAAACCGCCCTTTTCCATAGTGGAACGGGACTGTCCGACAGCCCCGTTTTCCACTTTTTTATTTTAAATGTTCTGTCGGTTTTGTCTGGAAATCAGTGTATTCTGTTTTTCGTAATCCACGCATGTTCCACTTTTTTATTTCGCCGTATTTTATTGCCTTTCGGCAATATGTCGGCGTATCCACTTTTTTACGACCTTTGAACGCGTTATGTATATTGTAAATCAGTGATTTAGTATAAATGTGCACCCGAATGCATTATATTTCGTCAAAAAGTGCCGGAATTAATTTGTAAGCATATTCGATTTTAATTAATTTTGAAATAGCAACCGGGAATTAATAAAATTTATAAAAAATAGTTTTGTGTGAGCCGATTCGGACGGTCGCCGGCATAGGAGTGCGACACTGCGCAGTCGGACATGCGGAAAACGGAATATAATTACTATTTATACCTAAATTAATAATAAAAGCCTATGAAAAACTTGACCTTAAAAATCGCTGTAATCATTGCGATTCTGGCGATGGCGGGAAGTGCATTCGCACAGTCCCGACAAGTGACAGGTACCGTCAAGGATACGACGGGCGCACCGGTTATCGGCGCGACCGTTACGATTGACGGCACCATGCTCGGAACATCGAGCAATCTTGACGGCTCATTCTCCATCAACGTGCCGGGCAACGATGCTACGCTGACAGTATCGTTCCTCGGTTACCGCACTCAGTCGGTTGAATTGGGAAGCAGGACCGTCGTGGACATCGTCCTCGAAGAGGATGTTGCCGGTATCGAGGACATCGTGGTCGTCGGTTACGGCGTACAGAAGAAGAGCGTCGTGACGGCCGCCATTTCGAGCGTTACCGCCGACAAACTCAAAACGCAGTCGAATACCCGTATCGACAACGTGTTGCAGGGTATGACCTCGGGTGTGACGATTACCCAGTCGTCGGGTGCGCCGGACGCATCGTCGCAGGTGCGCATTCGCGGTGTCGGCTCAATCAACAGTTCGGGTCCGCTCTACATCGTGGACGGTCTGGCGATTTCGGGCGGTATCGACTACCTCAACCCTAACGACATCGAGCGTATCGAGGTGCTGAAAGACGCAGCGTCGGGAGCCGTTTACGGTGCGCGTGCATCCAACGGTGTCATCCTCGTGACGACCAAGCGCGGCGAGCAGGGCCGCATGACCGTAAATTACGACTTCTCCTACGGCTGGCAGAACCCGTGGCGCAAGCCTCAGGTGCTCGACGCTACCGAGTATGCCATCATGATGAACGAAGGCTACATCAACTCGGGAAGCCGTCCGAAGTACGACAATCCTTACGAGTTCGGCAAGGGTACCGACTGGGTGAGCGCGATATTCAACAATAACGCTCCGATAATGAAGCACGACCTGACAATCAGCGGCGGAAGCGAATCCGTCAATTACTCGATTTCGGGCGGCTATCTCTCGCGCGAAGGTACAATCGGCGGCAACTTCGGCCGCTCGAACTACGAGCGTATCACGCTGCGTGCCAACATCGGTGCGACGCTCTTCGACAAGTCGAAGTCGCGCAACTGGCTGAACAAAATGACCGTTCAGGTATCGAACTCCTATGCCCGCATCCTCTCGACCGGCATCTCCACCAACTCGGAGTACGGTTCGCCGCTGGGTTCGGCCATCGGCATGT
>CAZESW010000065.1:0-7750 GCA_964514795.1 uncultured Alistipes sp. | reverse complement strand
GGTGCGCGTTCATCAATTTTTAGTATCTTTGTCAAAACCCATCTTTTATCATGATAAAGAATATAGTTTTCGATTTCGGAGGCGTAATAGCCGAAATGACGCGGGAAAATTCGGTACAGGCATTCGCAGACCTCGGATTGCCTGATGCAGACTCCCGCCTGGACAAATACCACCAGACAGGCATATTTCAGGAACTTGAAGAGGGACGTCTGAGCGCTGACGGATTTCGCCGCGAAATCGGAAATCTGTGCGGCCGCGAGGTAACGATGGAGGAGGTTACATACGCATGGCGTCGATTTTTCAGCGACGCCGACCCGCGCAAACTCGAATATCTCGACGAACTGCGCAAGAACTATCGGGTTTATCTGCTCAGCAATACCAATCCGTTCGTGATGTCGTGGGCATGCAGCAATAATTTCTCGCCGGCAGGCAGACCGCTGACCGATTATTTCGACAAACTCTATCTGTCCTACGAAATCGGACATACCAAACCGGTGCGAGAGATATTCGATTTCATGATTGCCGACAGCGGAGTAGTTCCTGAGGAGACCGTTTTCGTCGATGACGGCACATCGAATATCGAAACCGGACGCAGCGCTGGATTCATGACGCTCCAACCCGACAACGGCGAAGACTGGCGCGATGCTCTGACCGCGATTCTGAACGACACTAAAAAGTAGGGGAGAATCCGCCGCATCGGTCCTAAAAACCGTATCGGCTTTGGCGTTTTCTGATTTGTTTTTTGTAATTTTGTGCAATTAATGCACAATGCCATGCAAAAATCAATGACCGGATTCGGCAAAGCCGAAATCACTATCGATAACAAGAAATTCACTGCGGAGATTCGTTCACTGAACTCCAAGCAGTTAGATCTTTCCATAAAGATTCCTGCCGCTTATCGTTCGGTGGAATACGAGTTGCGCAACATAGCATCGCAGATGCTTGTCCGCGGTAAAATCGACATATCAGTAACAGTCGAAACTACCGAAACCGAAACATCGGCCCAAATCAACCGCGACCTGTTCCGTGCCTATCTCCGTCAGGTAACCGATACGCTCGCATATTCGGGCATAGATGCCGATTACGACGCTATCGTACCTGCGATATTGAAGATGCCGAACGTAATCTCGACCGACACGGCATCCGCACCGGAGGCGGAACTGAAAGCGATAAAGGAGGCCGTTACGGAGGCAGCAAAACGCCTCGACGCATTTCGCGAACAGGAGGGAGCGACGCTTATCGCCGACCTGTTGCGCAGAGTGGACAAAATCGAGGAATTCCGCAACGAAATCACTCCGTTCGAGCAATCGCGTGCAGACGCCATACGCACGAGAATCCGCGAAAGCATCGAGAAACTCGGTCTTGAAGCGGATAACAACCGGCTGGAACAGGAGATGATTTTCTACATCGAGAAGCTCGACATCACCGAGGAGAAAGTACGCTTGCAAAACCACTGCAAATATTTCCGCGAGGTTGCCGGCAACGAACCGCAGGCAGGACGCAAACTCGGTTTCATCGCGCAGGAGATGGGTCGCGAAATCAATACTACCGGCTCAAAAGCCAATCAGCACGACATCCAGATTCTGGTCGTTAAGATGAAGGACGAACTGGAAAAAATCAAGGAGCAGGTTCTCAATCTGCTGTAATCACCGTAAACTGCACAATGGAGAAACTTATAATATTTTCGGCACCGAGCGGTTCGGGCAAAACCACTATCGTCCGCGAACTGCTCAAAAAATATCCGCAGTTCGAATTTTCGATTTCGGCGACATCCCGTGCACCGAGAGGGACTGAACGCGATGGAGTGGACTACTACTTCTTGACCAACGACGATTTCAAGCAAGCCGTTGCGGAAGAGCGTTTCGTCGAGTGGGAGGAGGTTTATGCCGGTACCTGCTACGGCACTCTCAAAAGCGAAACCGAACGAATCTGGGCAAAAGGCAATGTCATAATCTTCGATGTGGACGTGATGGGCGGAATAAATCTCAAAAAGATATTCGGCGACAAGGCTTGCTCGATATTCATCATGCCGCCGTCGGTCGAGGAGCTCGAACGGCGACTGATTGGTCGCGGTACGGACAGTGCCGAAGTTATCGCGAAGCGGGTTGCGAAGGCGGAGTTCGAACTATCGAAATCGGACTCATTCGACCATGTGGTGATAAACGACAATCTCGCGGAGGCAATCTGCGCGACGGAGAAAATTATCGACGTTTTTTTGGCTGAAACGGTATGAAAAAGAGGGTAGCACTCTACTTCGGCTCTTTCAATCCGGTTCATCGGGGACATATCGCACTGACCGAATGGATCGTCGGGCAGGGATTGTGCGACGAAGCCGTACTTATCGTTTCGCCGCAGAATCCGCTGAAAGACAGTGCGGAGCTCGCTCCCGAATTCATCCGCTACCAGATGTGCGAACTCGCATGCGCCGAGTCAAAATATCCTGACAGAATCAAAGTGTCGGCAGTGGAGTTCACCCTTGAAAAACCGTCGTACACAATCAATACGCTGCGTTTCCTGCGTGCCAATTTCGGCGACGAGATGGAGTTCTCGATACTTCTCGGAGCGGACAACATGGCGATATTCGACAAGTGGGTGGCTCACGACGAAATCTTGCGCGACTACGAGATAATGGTCTATCCGAGAACAGGATACGATGTTCCGCAACTGTCGGGCAACATCCGTTATCTCGCTGATGCTCCGATATTCGATTATGCGGCGACACAGATACGGGAAGCGGCCGGACGAGGCGAGAATATAGACGACAAGGTCTGCCCGTCGGTGGCAAAATATATCCGCGAGAACAATCTGTGGAGTCCGGCAATGCGAATCGCCGGGCTGAACGAACGGATTGCGGCGAATCCGAACGATTCGGCGCTGCTTACGGAGCGCGGAATATGGCATTTCCGCATGAAGGAGTTCGACATGGCGGCCTCGGATTTCCGTGCGGCACTTTCAGCGAACCCAAGCGACAAAGAGGCGGGGGAATTTCTTGCGATTACGGAAGAAACTTTAAGAAACAGAATAGTATAAATATATGGAAAGACTTAAAATAGCACTGCTTGCAGGCGGTAATTCGTCGGAGCGAGGAATCGCGTTGCAGAGTGCCGGACAGATAGCCGATGCGCTCGACGCATCGAAATACGATGTAAAGGTCATCGACCTGCACTATCGCGACTGGACATATACCGCACCCGACGGTAAAAAATATCAACTCGACAAGAACGATTTTTCGCTTACGGTGAACGGAGAACGGACCGAATTCGACTACGCTCTGATAATCATACACGGCACCCCAGGCGAGGACGGAAAACTGCAAGGGTATCTGGACATGATGGGCATTCCGTATTCGTCGTGCCCGCAGGTATCGTCCACAATCACTTTCGACAAGATTTCGACCAAACGGGCTGTCGCAAGCCGCGGAATAAATCTCGCGAAGGAGATTCTGCTCGGTCGCGAAGACAGGATAGATACCGCCGAAATCGTCGCCCGTCTCGGTCTGCCGGTATTCGTCAAGCCAAATGCGAGCGGCAGCAGTTTCGGAGTTACGAAGGTAACCGCCGAGTCGGAAATCGCGGCAGCCGTCGAAAAGGCGTTCGCCGAGAGCGACGAAGTGCTTATCGAAGAGTGCATATCGGGTCGCGAGGTCGGCTGCGGCGTGATGATAGCCGGCGGCAAAGAGTATATTTTCCCGATAACCGAAATCGTTCCGAAGAAGGATTTCTTCGACTACGAGGCTAAATACGAAGCCGGCATGTCGGAGGAAATCACCCCGGCGCGCATATCCGACGACATCAAGGCGAAACTCAACCGCATGACGGCAGAAGCCTATCGTGCATGCCGCTGCCGCGGAGTCGTGCGCATCGACTTCATCGTTACCGATGCGGGCGAACCGTATATGATAGAGATAAACTCCATCCCCGGCATGAGCAGCGGAAGTATCGTTCCGAAGCAGGTGCGGGCCATGGGCATGACGCTCGGAGAGTTGTACGACATAGTAATCGCCGACACGCTAAAACGATAACCGATGATAGAGATTGACGGAAAAATCGTCAGCGACGACATCCTGACCGAATGTTTCGTATGCGACATCGCCCGATGCAAGGGCGAATGCTGCGTGGACGGTAATTCGGGTGCTCCGCTCGAAATGGAGGAGGCAGACATATTGGAAGAGGAGTACGAGAACTACAAACCCTACATGACACCCGAAGGCATCGAATCGGTCGAACGGCAGGGATTCATGGTTGTCGATTGCGACGGCGACTACACTACGCCGTTAGTGGACGACGCCGAGTGCGCCTATTCGTACTGCGAGAACGGCATCACGCTGTGCGCCATCGAGAAGGCGTTCCGCGAGGGAAAATGCTCGTTCCGCAAACCCATTTCGTGCCACCTCTATCCGATTCGCCTCATCAATCTGTCCAACGGTACGACAGGTCTGAACTACCATCGCTGGAACGTGTGTTCGTCGGCTTGCGAGAACGGTCGCAAACTCGGCATACCGGTCTACAAAGCGTTGCGCGAACCGATAATACGCCGATTCGGCGAAGAGTTTTACAAGGCATTGGAATGTGCCGAAGATTTATTGAAAAGTTATGACAAGAAATAGAATTGCAGGAATAATCATCTGCGCGGCACTGGCATTCTGCGCCGATGCATATGCACAGAACGCCGCCAATGCCGGCGACAGCGTAATAGTCGCGGCGAAACCGACCATTACGCCCGTACCTCCGGTGCGCGAACTGCGTAGCGCGATAATCGTGGACACGTTGCCTACGAGCAGCGATGCCGTGAGCATCGTGCTTTACAACGACAACACATGGCGTTATGTCCGCAACCGCACCATCGAGCAGGATTCGACGGTGTACAGCCACTATTGGAACACCGACATCATTTCGCCGTATCGCGAGGTGCCGTTGAGCGCATTGCCGAAATCGGTTCCGATTGCGCTGGTCGATACGCTGAAAAACTATCACTATCCTTACATCGGACGAATCACATCGCGCTACGGACCGCGTCGTCGTCGCAACCACAACGGTATCGACATCGCGCTGAAACTCGGCGACACGATATATTCGACATTCGATGGTCGCGTCAGATTCTCGAAAAGCACCGATACGGGCTACGGCGGACTGGTAATCATCCGTCACGACAACGGACTGGAAACCTACATGGGGCACCTCTCCAAACGGCTCGTCGAGGCAGACGAGTGGGTCGTTGCGGGTCAGCCGGTCGCTCTCGGCGGCAGTTCGGGACGCAGTACGGGTCCGCACCTCCATTTCGAGTTCCGTTACTGCGGCCAATCTTTCGACCCTGAGCGTCTGATAGATTTCAAGACCGGAAACCTGCGTCGGGAAACGTTCCTGCTCAAACGCTCGTATTTCGACATCTATTCGAAATACGACCAGAATTTCGACGACGAGATAGCCAACTACAACGACGACAAAAAGGAAGCCGCCGAACTCGACGCCCGACGATACTACACGGTGCGCAAGGGCGATACATTGAGTGGCATCGCATACCGTAACCATACGACGGTAGCCGCAATCTGCCGTCTTAACGGAATCAGTGCACAGAAGCCGCTAAGCATCGGTAAACGACTGCGAATCAAGTAGCACATGTCCTCACAAGAAAAAAGGTGTTTAATGATTCCATGCTTTCTTCGGAGACATTAAACACCTTATTTAAATTAAATACCTTTCGCCACCCACTTGCAGCATGTTGCCCGTTATGACACGCCGCTATATCCGTGCTCCGAAAATCGACGACCCGATACGAACCATAGTGGACCCGCAATCGACGGCAATGGGGTAGTCGTCGGACATTCCCATCGACAAAATATCGAAACCGGCACCGAACACCACAGAGAGTTCATTTTTTATCGCAGCGAGCCGTGCGAAATCGGAACGCACGACGACCGCATCGTCAGTATTGGTCGCCATGCCCATTATTCCGCGAATGCGAATATTGCGAAGCCGTGCGAAATCATCGCTTTGCAAATACGACTTCAACTCCTCGTAATCCCAACCGCTCTTGGTCTCCTCCTGCGCCACATGTATTTCGAGCAGGCAATCGACGGTTCGACCGCATTTGGCGGCTTCGCGGTCGATACATTCGAGCAGGCGCGCGCTGTCCACCGACTGAATCAGCGCAATGAACGGAACTATCGCCCGCACCTTGTTCGTCTGCAAATGTCCTATCATCTGCCACTCTATATCTTTAGGCAGCGTTTCGTATTTCGCGACGAGTTCCTGCACACGGCTCTCGCCGAATACGCGCTGTCCGGCTTCGTATGCCTCCGCGACGGCTTCGGCTGGATGAAATTTCGACACGGTGACGAGCGTTACCCCTTCGGGCAGCGTCGCACGGATTTCGGATAAACGTGATGCAACTGACATATTCTGCGGTTTGGTCGTGCAAATTTAGCATCGCGAAACAAAATTAGCAACCGTAATGCCCAAATATTCCGTCGGACGGACCGTATAAGTCGAAATTTAACGTATCTTTGTACAGATATACATGTTCGAAACATTAAACGAAACGATATGAAAAAACTGATTCTAACGGCAATCTGCGCGACCGCCTCGCTCTCGGCACTTGCCTGCACCAACTTCATCGTAACGAAAGGAGCATCGACCGACGGTTCGGTAATGGTAACATACGCCGCCGACTCGCACGCCCTCTACGGTGCGCTCTACAAGTACAATCCGACGAAGAAATCAGCGGCGACAATGCCCGTTTACGAATGGGATTCGGGCAAATATCTCGGCGTAATCGAGCAGGTTCCGCAGACATACGCCACAGTCGGCAACATGAACGAGCATTCGCTCATCATCACCGAAACCACCTGGGGCGGACTTCCGCAACTCGAAGACAAGAGTGGCAGAATAGATTACGGCTCACTGATTTACATAACCTTGCAGCGTGCCCGCACCGCCCGTGAAGCAATCGGCATAATCGCCGAACTCGCCAACAAATACGGTTATGCCTCGGAGGGCGAATCGTTCTCGATAGCCGATGCCGACGAAGCGTGGATTATGGAACTTATCGGCAAGGGTATGGACCTCGCACCGGACGGCACCAACCGCCGCAAGGGAATCGTGTGGGTCGCCCGCCGCATTCCGGACGGATACATTTCGGGACACGCCAATCAGTCCCGCATCTCGACATTCCCGAAGAACGACTTCGAAAACTGCATTTTCGCTCCGGACGTAATCTCGTTCGCCCGTGAAGCGGGACTATACAGCGGCAGCGACGAGGATTTCAGTTTCTGCGACACCTACAACCCGATAGATTTCGGCGGAATGCGCGCATGCGAGGCTCGGGTTTGGAGTTTCTTCCGCACAGTTGCCGACGATATGGACCAGTACGTCGATTACGCAATGGGCCACAACGCCAAAAACCGTATGCCGCTGTGGGTGAAGCCTCGCACGAAGGTTTCGCCGAAGGTGCTTTTCGACGCCATGCGCGACCACTACGAGGGTACGCCTATGGACATGACGACCGACATCGGCGCAGGAGGTCATAACTGCCCGTATCGCTGGCGTCCGATGTATTTCACCGTAGACGGCGTGGAGTACTGCAACGAACGTGCGACGGCAACGCAGCAGACCGGATTCTGGATGTGCGGACAGGCTCGCAAGGGCAAAACGGGCATTCTCTGGTTCGGTGTGGACGATGCCGCGACATCGTGCCTGACACCGATTTACTGCAACACCATAGCCGTTCCTCCGACGCTCGACGAGCGCAACGG